>JBLYYU010000101.1:0-11263 GCA_048550275.1 Polyangiales bacterium | reverse complement strand
GGTGCGCCGTGGATGATCCCTGTGGGCGCTGTGATGTTCACCGCCTCCGACATCGCTGTGGTCCGAAACCGCTTCGTGTCGGAGGGTTTCGTCAACCGGCTCTGGGGGCTGCCGCTCTACTACGCCGCGCAGCTAATCATCGCCTGGAGCATCATGGCGGTGAACGCCTAGGCGGCTGTCTCGAGGCACTCGCGGTACCAGAGCTCCAGAATCATCATCGACCAGAGCTGGAACCCTCGAGGCTCGCCCCGTTGGTGCCGGGCGAGCATGTCTTCCACGGCCGCCGGATCGAGCACCCCTCTTTCCCGCGCGCGCTGGTCGAGGAGCACGTCTCGCGATAGCGGCGCCAGATCTTGCCGCATCCAGCGGTCGATCGGAAGCCCGAAGCCTTGCTTGGACCGGGTGAGAATGGGTTTCGGGAGCAGGTCCTCCGAGATTTTGCGAAGGAGGAACTTCGAGGTGAGCCCGCGCAGCTTCAGCGAACCGGGAAGCGAGGCGGCGAAGTCCATCAGCTCCTGGTCGACCAAGGGGCAGCGCACCTCCAGCGAATGCGCCATCGAAGCGATGTCGACCTTGGTGAGGATGTTGTCGGTGAGGTACGTCTGAATGTCGACGTCGAGCAAGCGGTTGACCGGGTCTTGCGCGCGCGAGGCTGCAAACAGTCGTTTGAATTCCCTGGCCATCTGATCGTGCGCAAAACGCTCACGCATGGCCGGCGTGTAGATTGCCATGCGGTCCTTGTGCGGAATCGGTGCGGTCAGGCCGAGAAAGCGTTGGTACTCGGGCTGCATGATCCGTTCGCCGTAGTCGCGAACTTCTTGGGCCTGTGGACTAGGCACGTGTGTGAGGAGGCCCGCGAGAGCCTGCGGCAGGGGCCAGGGCAGTCGCCGGATGTTGCGCGCGGTGCGGCAGTGTTTGTAGCGCCGGTATCCTGCGAAAGCTTCGTCGCCTCCGTCACCGCTCAGCGCGACCGTCACGCCGGTCCGCGTGTACTCGCAGAGGTACCAGGTCGGCAAGGCTGAGGTGTCGGCGAAAGGCTCGCCGTAGTGGCGAACGAGCTGCGGGACGACGGAGGTCATGTCCGGCTCCACGATCATCTCGTGGTGATCGGTCCCATACCGGTCGGCCACGAGCTTCGCGTATGGGAGCTCGCTCTTGTCCTTACTGGTAAACCCGACCGAGAAAGTCTTCACCGGTTGCGAGGACTCACGCGCCATCAACGCGACGATCAACGAAGAATCGATGCCGCCGGAAAGGAAAGCGCCGAGCGGCACATCGGACACCATTCGCACCCGCACCGAATCTTCGACGATTGCGCGAAGCTGCTCGGTCATCGCTTCTACGCTGTCCCCTTCGCGCGGCTGGTCGAAGCGTAGGCGGTAGTAGGGTTCGGGCTCATGGACGATCCCGGATTCGCAAACGAGCCGGTGCCCGGCGGGCAGCTTCTTCACGCCCTCGAAGGCTGTCATTGGCGCCGGGACGTATTGCATGGTGAGGAACGCGTCGATCGCGTCGAGGTCGGGGCGCTTCTCGAATCGTCCAGAAGCCGCCAAGGCTCCGAGCTCGGAGGCGAACACGAAGTCGCGCGACCCTGCGTGATAGAAGAGCGGCTTCTTGCCAAAGCGATCTCGAGCGAGGACGAGGCGTTTGCGGGGCGAATCCCAGAGGGCGATCGCGAACATGCCGCGCAGATGGTCGAGGAAATCAACCCCGTACTCTTCGTAGAGGTGGAGTACGACCTCGGAGTCGGAGCGGGACTTGAAGCGGTGTCCGCGTTTCTCGAGGTCTCTACGAAGCTCGATGAAGTTGTAGATCTCTCCGTTGACGACGATCGAAACGCTGTCGTCCTCGTTGGTCATCGGCTGGGCGCCTTCGGGTCGGAGGTCGATGATCGACAAACGCCGGTGCCCGAGGACGCAGGGGCCGTCCGCTCTCAACCCGTGGTCATCCGGCCCGCGGTACACCATCGCATCGCACATGCGACGAACCGCATCGCCCTCCGGCGCGGCTTCCTGGTCGACCGTTAGCAATCCCGCGATGCCGCACACGTAAGAAGGTCCCGTTTCGAGCCGAAAGAGTGCCGGATAGTTGGCCATGGCAAAGAGCCCGTCAAGCGCTCCGAGCTTGCCGCTTGCGCATGGATGACCCATCGTGGCCGGAACTCGATTCTGACGATCATGCCCAAGGCTGCCAAAGACGAGGTGACCCGTCCGGACATCGCCATTTTGCTCCCGTCGTACGCGGGTGGAGGAGGCGAGCGCGTGACGCTTTTCTTGGCTCGAACGCTGGCGGAGGCCGGTCTCCGTGTGGATCTCGTCGTCGCCTGCGCAGAGGGTGAGCTCCGCGATGTACCTTTGCCGATCGTCAACAGAGTGCACCTCGGGGCTTTGACCGAGATCCTCGCCGCACCTTCCTGGGTCCGCTACATGAAGCGCGTTCGGCCTCGCTGCGCGATGTCGATGATCCACACTGCGAACTTCTCGTCGGGCATCGGCGCGCTTTTCAACACCGACGTTCCCGTAATCGTGAATTTGCGCATCGCACTTCAATGCGACCCCGGGGCGCAATGGTGGTTCCGGTCCTGGTTCGGCTTCGGCCCCGAGCGCTTCCTCTACAAACGCGCTGCCCGAGTGGTGGGCGTGTCGCAGGGCGTGGCCGAGGAGGCCGCGCAGCTCTTCGGTCTGCCACCGGACACCGTACTCTCCATCCCAAATCCGCGTCGCTCGCGCGAGGCCTCAGAGGAGATTGCGCCGGAGCATGAGGCCTTCTTCGACAAGCCGGTCGTGCTCGGGGTGGGGCGCCTCGCTCCGCAGAAGGACTTCAGCATGCTGGTTCGCGCGTTCGGCGCGGTGGCGTCCCGGCGGGACGTCAACCTCGTGGTTTTGGGCAAGGGCCCCGACCGCGCAGCACTCGAATCGGAGGCCAGAGAGCTGGGGCTAGCGGATCGCGTGTTCTTTCCGGGGTTCGTCACTAACCCGGAGGCCTACATGCGCCGAGCGCGGGTCTTCACGCTCTCATCGCGGAACGAGGGCTTTCCCGGCGCGCTGATCGAAGCGCTCGAGGCAGGAACGGCCATCGTGTCGACCGACTGCCCCTTCGGTCCTGACGAAGTGCTCGATGGTGGACGATGGGGCCGTCTGACCCCCGTCGGCGATTCCGAAGCTTTCGCGGCAGCGCTCGAAGAGGAGTTGCAGCAGCCTGACCCTGGGCCCGAGGCCCGCCAATCGGAGCGCGCGGCCTGGATGAAGCAATACGATCCCGAGGTCATCACCGGACGCTATCTGGACCTGATTCGGGCGGTCATTGCGGAGTCCGCCGACGCAGGGCCCTCCGCCTAGGGCGAGGCACGTCGGTTTCGGCCCTGGCGCTGGGAGACGCCGCGCATCAATCCTGCAGGCGCCGGCGGCTTCTGCGCATTGGGGCAAGGTGGTATTCTCTCGCGGAGCGAGCGAAGAGACTTGACCAAGAGCAAAAAGACCTGGCTAGAGCATTTCAGCACCGACGAGATCCGCGATCTGCGGTCGCTTCGCGCGCATCGGGCGTGGCTGACTCTGTTCGTGAACTACGGGCTGATCGCCGCGTCCATGGCCCTGGTCGCGTACGCGCCCAACGCGTTCACCGTCGTGCTCGCGCTCTTCATCATCGGGGCGCGCCAGCTCGGCTTTGCGGTGGTGATGCACGAGAGTGCGCACTACACCTTGTTCAAGAACCGAAAGCTCAATGACTTCGTCGGTAACTGGCTTGCGGCGTATCCGGTTTACCTGAGCGCGGACATGTACCGTGCGCACCACCTCGAGCATCACGCCAAGACCTGGACGGAAGCGGATCCTGACCTTCCTCTCGCCACGGCGTTTCCCGTGTCCAAAATGAGCATGGCCAGGAAGGTGATGCGCGACCTGTTCGGCGTCACGGGCCTAAAGCAGTTGCTGGGCACCACCTACCTGGTGACAAAGGTGGTACGCGGCGAGGAGGTCGACTCGGGAACGCTCCCCATGCGCTTGGAGCGCGGGCCCGCAATTCGGATGGTCCTCGGCACGCTGCTTACAAACCTGCTTCTGTTCGCCGCCCTCTGGGCCTTGGGGCACCCGATGCTCTACCTTCTCTGGTTCGGGGCCTGGCTGACGACCAACAACCTCGTCGCCCGCATCCGTTCGATCGCCGAGCATGCGGTCGTCCCTGATCCGACGGACCCGATCGGCCAGACCAGGACGGTCCTCGCCGGTTGGCTCGAGCGCCTGTTCATCGCACCGAATGGCGTTCAGTACCATCTAGAGCACCATCTTCTGATGACCGTGCCCCACTACAACCTCCCACGGTTTCACCGTGAATTGAGGGATCGTGGCCTGCTCGAGAACGCGTGCGTCGCCGACAACTACGCGCAGGTCCTACGAGTCGCCGTCCTTTGAACGGCCGCGCGCGATGCGCTTCAGGCAAACCGGAGGACGAGCACCGCGATCAAAGCGGTGAGAGCGACGTAGGTCCCGGACACCCGCTGGTGCGACCACCCCGATTGGTTCAAGCGCTGATAGATGTGCGATTTGTGTGCCTCGAAGATGTTCTCGCGATTGGCGAGGCGACGCAGCAGCGTGAACACGGCGTCTCCAAGAAGGGGCGCGGTGACAGCGCCCGCCCACCACATCGAGCTCGCGTCGGGCGCGCGGAGTAGCGCTAGGGCGACGGCGCCGCCGAGGACGGTGCTGCCCGAATCCCCCATGAAGACCTTCGCCGGAGGCCAGTTCCAGAGAAGGAAGCCGATGACTGCGGCGACGAGAACCCACCAAACTGGCTGTTGCAAATACCAGGCGAAGAAAGCGAGCTGGACGGCGCAGGTTCCGCCGACGATGCCGTCGAGGCCGTCCATGAAGTTGTAGAAGTTGATCAGCGCCGTGATCGCGATGACGCTCAGCAGAACGGGCAGCCAGGGCGCCGCCGCAAAACCGAACAACGCAGTGAAACCCGGAAAAGGACCAAAAAAGAGCACCGCCAAGCTCCCGGAGCCGAGTTGGAAGAGGTAGCGCATTCTGGCGGGAACACCTCGAGCGTCGTCGACAGCGCCGATGAGCCAGAGAGGAAGCAGCACCGCGAGGATGCGTCCTGCGGTGCCGCCGACGCTTTCTGGCGCAATCGCGATGCCCGCGATCGTCGCGACGAAGAACGCTGCCACGAACGCGATTCCACCGCCGCGCGGCGTGGGGATCGTGTGGGAGCTTCGTTGGTTGGGAACATCGATGAAGCGCTCCGAGAATCTCCGAAGCGTCAGCCAGACTCCGAGCCAACTCAGCCCGAACGCAAGCAGCGACAAGAGCGCGAGAATCAACTTGGGTTCAGCATGCATCGTAGGCCGTCGTCGACGCTGTAGGGCGGCGTCCAGTCGAGTGTTGCGCGAAGCGGTTCGATGTCCACGTAGAGCGACGATTCGAGGCGGCTGAGTGCAGCCGCGTCGAGAGGCAAGGACCGGCCGGTCATTCCGGAAAGCGACCCGGCGCCATTCGCGAGTGCGCGCAGCAGACCGACCGGAAACGGAAGCACCCGTGTGGCGGACCCTGTGACCGCGGCGATGCGGCGGATCAGCTCCGGAGTCGAAAGGTCGGTTCCGTCGGCAACGAGGAAGGTGGCGTTTTCGGCGTGCGGGTGGCTGAGCGCCGTAGTGATGAGCTCGACGAGGTTCTTCACGAACGTGAAGCTCCGACGGTTCTCGATGCTGCCGAGGGGCAAAGGTAGTCCGCGCGCGACGAGCTTGACGAGGCGCTCCATGTTTCCAGGGTTGCTGGGGCCGTACACCAGCGTCGGTCGGAGAATCGTGTAGCTGGTTTGCGTGCCTGCGAGCCGTTCGCTGACGGCCTGTTCGGCGGCGAGCTTGCTGCGTCCGTAAGGTGTTTCCGGCGCGCACGGGGTGTCGATCGTGACGGGTGCAGCGCTGCTCGCTGTCACTGCGCCGATCGAGCTCAGCAGGAGGAATCGCCTCACTCCCACCCGAACGCTCTGGTCCGCCAATCGTGCGGTGCCACGGGCGTTGACGCGCATGAAGGACTCTTCGTCCGTCGCACCGTCGTCGAGCACGTGCGCGCGCGCAGCGAGGTGAACGACGGCCTCCGCCCCGTTCACGGCGTCCGTCCAGTCCGTTCGCTCGTCGATCTCGCCTACCACGACAGTGCGATGAGGCCTCGCGCCTCCGGCAGTGGGGAGTCGGCTGGCCGATTCCGGGTCACGCAGCGCCAGGGTGAGGTCGTGACCGGCGGCCTCGAGCGCCGGGACGAGGTGGCCGCCGATGAAGCCCGTCGCGCCTGTCACGAGCACCCTCATGAGAAGCGCACGCCCAACTCACGGTAGAGCTTCTCGAGGCGTGCGAACACGAAACGCTCGTCGAATGTCGTCGTCACCCGTTCGCGTCCGGCGATGCCGAGCCGGCGACCGAGATTGGGGTCGCCGAGCACGCGCCCCATCGCTCGGGCCAAGGCCCCCGCGTCCCGCGGCGGAACCAGGAGACCGGTCACTGCATCGGCGACTGCTTCACGGCATCCCCGAATCTGGGTCGCGACCACAGGGAGTTCCATCGCCATGGCTTCGAGGACCGAGCGAGGGAGCCCTTCGCGGTACGAGGGCAGAACAAACAGGTCGAGTAGCCCGAGCAAGTCGGGAACGTCGTCCCGAAACCCGGCGAACGTGACGTGCGCGTCGAGGCCCTGGTCCTCGATGGCGTCGACGAGGTGATCCTGGAAGGCGTCGCGCTCTGTCGAGAGTTGGCCGCCTATCACGATCAGGTGCACGTCCGGGTAGTCTTTCTTGAGGGTGGCAAGGGCTTCCACCAGCTCTCCGAAGCCCTTCTCCTCGGTGATGCGCCCCGTGATGCCGATCAGGGGGCCGTGCTCGACCGGCACGCCGAGCTCTGTTCGCAGCCGTGTGCGGGTCTCATCGTCCACCGCGTGTCGGTTGAATCGACTCAGGTCGATGCCATTGCCGAGGTAGCGGACCTTCTGCGCGGAGCCGAGTCCGCTGGTGACCGCGGTATCGAAGTCCTCTTGGCTCTGGACGAGAATACGATCGGTGATCTGCGCGACCGACTTCTCGATGCCGTGGTAGAGAGCGTACTTCTGTCGAGGCATGTTTTCGTGGAAGTAGAAGCCGTGCGCCGTATAGACGATGCGTTTCACACCTGCGAGCTTCGCGGCGACGCGCCCCAGCACCGACGCGACCGGTGCGTGCGTGTGCACAAGGTCGTACTTCTCCCCCCGCATGAGGTCGCCGAGGGCGAGGACGCTCTTCGAGTTCGGACCCGGCGAGATCTTCCGGCCGATCTCGATTTCATGGATGGTGTAGCCCCGCGCGCGCAGTTTCTCGACGCGCGGGTCGGGTGAGCAGGCCGCATGGACGTCGAGCCCGAGGCTCCGCAGGTAGTCGATCTGCGGCAACAGCAGGGTCTCGAGACCGAACGCCACCGCGCAGACATGGAGCACCTTCATGACGCGCCGAAGTCTAGCAGCCCCCCTGGAGAACAGGCACAAACCGTCGTAGGCTAGCCGGGCTCGATGCAAGAAGGACTGACTACGGCAGCACTCTGGCTTGCCTTCGGCGGAAGCCATGTGGCTCTTTCGCTTGAGCCCATCCGCGCGCGCCTGACGCGACGCCTGGGCGAGGGTGGGTTCATTTTCGTCTACTCCGCGGTCGCCATCGCCACCTTTGGAGCGCTTGTGCACTACGTGGCGCTCCACCAATTCGATGCTCCGCAGCCATCGTTGCTGGCTTCGGTCCCCCCGGTTCTCGGAGCGCTGACGGGCCTTTCGGCGTTCGGATTCACGCTCTTCGTCACGGCGGTGCTGGTGTACCCGCGGCTTCCCATGGCGACTTTTCGGCATCGCGTCATGCCGGCCCGCGGAGTGCAGCAGGTGACGCGGCACCCTTTCTTCTCTGGAATCGCGATTTGGGCGGCAGCGCACGCGTCGCTCGCGCCCACGCAAGTCACCTTCGTCTTTTTCGCCGGTGTCGTCGTCCTGTCGTTCGTGGGCGGGCTGCATCAGGATCGGCGGCTCATCGCCGAGCTCGGCGAGCCCTACCGTGCGTACGTCGCCGCAACGTCGTTTTGGCCATTCGTCGCCGTGATCACGAAGCGCCAGTCGATCAATTGGCACGAGCAACCCTGGTTCGGCTACGGCGTGGGTATTGGAGCGAGCCTCGCCCTGTACGACCTTCACCCCGACATCTTCGCTCGCGGCGGCGCGTACGTGATCGCTGTCGTCAGTGCGGGTTCGGTCATCGCGATCCTCAACTCGCGCGCGCGCGCACGGAAGCCCGGAAAGCGAGGCTGACGTGTTCGATGAGTACGTCGAGCACGACGGGTTGGGGCTCGCCAGGCTGATTGCGAAAGGGGATCTGCATCCGGCCGAAGTTCTGGAGGCGGCGATCGATCGTGCCGAGCGCCTCAACCCAGAGCTCAACGCAATCGTCACACCGCTCTACGATTACGCGCGCGACCTCGCAGCACGCAGGCTCTCGGGGCCCTTCGCCGGCGTTCCGTTTTTGCTGAAAGATGCTCATCACGCCTTGAAGGGGACACCGATGAGCAACGGAAGCCGCCTCCACAAAGGGGAGATCTCGGAGCATACGGCGGAGATCGTCCGGCGCTTTCTGGCCGCTGGGGTCGTCGTCTTTGGGAAGACCAACACGCCGGAGTACAAGCTCGATGTATTCACCATGCCCGAGGCTTGGGGGCCCACCAGGAACCCCTGGGACCTGGCCCGCTCGGCCGGGGGCTCGAGTGGTGGGTCGGCGGCGGCGGTAGCGGCCGGAATCGTGCCCATGGCGTCGGCGACCGACGAAGGTGGCTCCATCCGGATGCCAGCGTCGGCCTGTGGTGTGTTTGGACTCAAGCCGAGCCGGGGCCGCAATCCGATCGGTCCTGACTTCAGCTGGGAGTACGAAGGGCAGTCGACCTCGCATGTCGTCAGCCGGACGGTTCGTGACAGCGCGGCGATGCTCGACGCGACCGCCGGCCCGGAGCCGGGTTCGCCCTACGTGGCGCCCCCATCGGATGGTTTTCTAGCCGCTCTCGACGGCGATCCGCGTCAATTGCGTGTCGGTATGTCGACAGCACCCCAGGTGTTCGGTGCGGCCATCGACGCGCCTTGCCTAGAGGCGGTCGGTGAAACGGGTCGGCTTTTGCAGGGTTTGGGGCATATCGTGGAAGAAGTGCCGCTCCCGTTCGATGAGTGGGAGGTGCTCCGGGCGTCCATCATCCTCGGGGCGACCAATACTTCGGCCGTCGTGGCGGATCTCGAGCGGAAGTACGGCCGCAGCCGAGCCCGCGACGGGCTCGAGGACGTTCTCAAGCTCCTTTCGGCGGTCGGCCGAGCGCTTCCAGCCGAGCAAGTCGGGGCTGCGCGCATGGTCGCTCGACGGGTCGGGCTGGCTCTGTCCGTCTTCTTCGAGTCCTACGATCTGCTCCTCGTCCCGACACTGGGCCGGGTGCCAGTGCCCTTCGAAGAGGCCGAGCGTGGTCCGGGCGAGCGACGGCTGATCCATTTCCTGGTGTCGCCCGCCGCCTCGGGCCTCTTCCACGTCCCGGCCCTCCGGGAGCGAGTCATGGACGCCCAGATGGAGTCATTTTCGCGGCAGGTGCTCCATCGAACGATGGTGGCAAACCTGACCGGGGTGCCGGCGATGTCGGTCCCAGTTCACCGGACGGAGTCCGGCCTTCCGGTAGGGGTCCAGTTCGTCGGCCGATTCGGTGACGAGGCCCTGCTGCTGAAGCTGGCCGCTCAATTGGAGACGGCCAAGCCCTGGCCCATCCGTCGTTGACTGTGCTCAGGCGAAGCTCATGTAGAGCAGTCGGGCGGCCACGTAGAGCACCAAAACCGCGGTGAGTCGTTTCACGGTGTGCCCAGACAGCGCCTGGGTCCCGAGTCGACTTCCCACCTGGCCACCGATCAACACCGCGCCAGCGAGCCAGACGTAGTCGAGGAGCCGTTCGAGATGCGCGACTGAGCCCTGCTTGCTGGCTTGTCCCGCGAGCCCCGCCAGGGAGTTCACCATGATGAAGAAGCTCGCCGTCGCAGCGATCCGTTTCGGCGGAGCGAGTCGAAGAAGGTGCAAGAGGGGGGCGAGAAAGATGCCTCCGCCGATGCCCACCATGCCCGACAGGAAGCCGACCGCACCGCCCAGTGGCAATCCGATCAACCACCGAACCGACTTCGAGCCTGCACGGGTCGCCTTCGTCTCTGGGGTCTGAAACCACATCGTCAGGCCGGCGGCAAGGAGTGAGAGACCGAGCAACAAGATGAACGTGTCGCGTTGAATCGGGACGCTCCCGCCGAACCAGGCCATCGGCAGCGAGAGCGCCACGAAGGGCAGCGCGAAGCCCAGGCTCAAATCACCGGAGCGACGGTACTGCCAAACTCCGCCCGAAACGACGATCAAATTGCAGACCAATGCTATCGACGGCAGGACACGGTAGTCGGTATCCGCCAGCACTAGGAGCGCGTTGTAGGTCGAGCCGCCGCCCAGACCGACCGACGAGTACAGCACCGCGGTCAGCAAGAAGAGCAGGGTGAGCAACGGCATCCGCGCTGAATACGCCGGGCCGTGATTGCCCGCAAGGGCGAGGCTAGCTCGAGCGACGCTCGACGCAGCGCGCCGTCGAAGTAGCCAGAGCGACGGGTCGCAGGTCACCGGGAATGCGTCCGCCCAAGCAGTTGGTGACGATCGCGACGCCCAGCTCTCGCTCTGGATCGGCCCAGGCTCCCGATCCAAACGCTCCGAAGTGACCGAAGGCGTGCGGATTCGGCTGCCCGATGTCGAGATTGCGTTTCGCGAGCGACAAGCGCAGCCCAAGCGAGACCGGTCGCATGTAGCCGACCTTGAACCGCAATGGGAATGGAATGACCCGGCCGATGTGCCGGTTCTGATCGACGGTCGCGTCAGCCAGTGCGGCCGCGGAAATCACGCGAACGCCGTCGAGTTTGCCGCCGCGACTCAGCGCCCCGTAGAGCCGAGCCAGCGAGCGCGCGTTGAATACGCCGTTGCCTGACGGAATGACAGACGTCAGCCAGCGAGAGTCCCCGAGTACCTCGCCGAGCCCGGGCGGAATCATCGCGTCGACGAACTGCCCAATGGACGAGTGCCAGCGTGCAGTGCTCGACGCGGTCTTGCGAACGCGTGCGCGGATGCTGCGTGGGCGTCCGCGAAGAATCTTCTGAGGGATCTTTGGGATCAAGAACTCCGCGACGCGGGGGAGCTCGGTCTCCGGCAGGCCCATGTAGAGTCCGTCGAG
>JBLYYU010000100.1:0-4942 GCA_048550275.1 Polyangiales bacterium | reverse complement strand
GCGCCGTGGACGCAGGCGGGCGGCGCTGGGGCGCTGTCACACTCGCCGCCACAGCGGTCGTCGCCGCGGCGCTCGCAGACACAGCGCCCAGTGCCACAACCCGCCACAAGCCAAGTGCGCGAGCCGGAACGGCGAAGCCCGGCGCGAAAGCGCCGGCAAGGCAATGCGAAGCCATTGCCGCGCAGGGAGGATTACGGGTGGGGGTAGGCGCTCGTGTGGGGGTGGTGGGGCGGGACAAACAGTCGCCGAAGGCGTCCGAGTGGATGGTGTAATTAAGACTGACCACGCCTCGGTTCCTGCACCCACCCCTCACGACATCCGCGGCAGCCAGCGCGCGGTCAACCAACCACCCCGCACTTCCCGCCACGCAATCCCCGCCCTCCCTCCGCCTCGCCCGCTGGCACGACTTCACCGCTCGTCGCAAAGTCCTGGCGATGTCCTCTGACGATGAGTTGGTCGCTCTCGATCGCGCGCACCTGTGGCGGCCGTATACGTCGAGTGAGGACCACGAGACGCAGTCGCTCTTGGTGGTAGAGCGGGCGGAAGGGCCGTGGTTGGTTACTTCCGAGGGACGGCGAGTGCTCGATGCGAGTGGGTCCTGGTGGTGCAACAACTTGGGTCACGGGCATCCGCGTCTCCGCGCCGCGCTCGAGCGTCAATCGAAGCGAGTGATGCACTGCACCTTGGCCGCCGCTACACACGAGCCGGCCGCGCGGCTGGCAGGGGAGTTGGCCGGGCTCGCCCCTGAGGGGCTGAGTCGGGTGTTCTACAGCGACAACGGTTCCACAGCGGTGGAGGTCGCACTCAAGATGGCGTTTCAGTACTGGCAACAGAACGGTCGGACTGAACGGAGGCGCTTTCTCGCGCTTCCGGGCGCCTATCACGGCGACACGATCGGTGCGATGAGCGCTGGCGCCGTAGACGATTTCAGCGCGGTGTTTCGGCCGCTGTTGTTCGAGGTCGAACGACCCGGGGATGCCGCGGCACATCAGTTCGAGCCCGTGTTCGAGGAGCTCTTCTCGCTCCTTCGCCGCGACGCCGATCAGATCGCCGGAGTCATCGTGGAGCCACTCGTCCAAGGGGCTGCGGGGATGCGAATGTACCCCTCGGAGCTGCTGGCCGAGCTCAGGGCGGAGACCAAGCGAGCAGACACCTTCTTGATCGCAGATGAAGTCTTCACCGGATTTGGGCGCACCGGACCGATGTGGGCCTGCGACCAAGCCGACGTGGCGCCCGATCTTCTGTGCACGGCGAAGGGGCTGTCGGGCGGGGTGCTCCCTTTCGCCGCGACTCTCGCCAGTGATCGCATCTACGACGGTTTTCGCGGCGACAAGCGTCGGGCACTCATGCATGGGCACACCTTCTGCGGAAACCCACTAGGCGCTGCCGTGGCTCGGGAAGTGATCGCTATCTACGAAGACGAACAGATCCTCGCCGGCGCCGCTTCCAAGGCCGAGATGCTCTACCAACGGATTCGAGGCATGGAGGATATACCCGGTGTGTCGGCGCCTCGCTCGCTTGGGATGTGCGCGGCCTTCGACGTAGGGACGCCGGGATACATGGGCACGACAGGCTGGGAGATCTCGGACGTAGCCCTCGACTTGGGCGCGCATCTGCGCCCGCTCGGCAACACGGTCTACGTAGTCCCGCCTCTGAACATCGAAGACGCCGACCTCGAACGACTGCTCGACATCGTGCGCGAATCTACCGAACGCGTGCTACGAAACGACCCGTGATCGAGAGCCCTTCTACGAGCGCAGTCCATTCGCCTCGCTATCGAGCCTATGGCCTCGCGACTCTGGGCGGCGCGTTTTACTTCCTCGGCTGGGCCGGATTCGGGATCTGGCCCCTGTCCTTGCTCTGCCTCGTTCCGCTCTGGCTCGCCTTGGAGCTGGGCCTCAACCGAACCTGGCGTCACAGCCTTGCGGTGGCTTGGCTCTACGGAACCGTGACCTGCGCCGGCGGCTACCACTGGCTGGTCGAGTTCCTCGAGGTGTTCTCTGGGTACGGCTTCGCGGCGAGCGCGCTCTTCTGGCTGATCTTCTCCGCTTACCTGGGCTTCAACTTCGCGGTCTACGGCGTCGTGTATCGAGCTCTGCGGCGACGTGGTTGGAGCACTACCCTCGTCGCGATTCCGACGCTTCTCTTGATCGAGTGGCTCTACCCGTCGCTCTTTCCCACCTATCTTTCGAACAGCCTCTATGCCCAAACCTGGGCCGTGCAGATCGCGGACCTCGGCGGACCGATGCTCGTCTCAGTGGTCATGGCGATGGTGAACCTCTCTTTCTACGAGGCCTGGCGCTGGAAGCGCGCGCGACGAGCTGCACCACGCATGCTCTTGGGCCTCACCGCCGTGGCGATCGCGTTCACGGCCATCTACGGTGCCGTTCGAATCGACCAAGTGGAAGCGCAGATGAAGGCCGCGCCCGTTCTGCGCACTGGTGTCGTACAGGTCAACATGGGCATATTCGCCAAGCGCAGTGAAGCCGAGGAAGGGCATCGCCGTCACCTCGAGCAAAGCCGGCAACTCGAAAAGGAAGGCCCTCTCGACCTGCTCATCTGGCCGGAGTCGGCGTTCGTGGACGGCCTGCCCCGGCGCCTGCCCCTTTCGGCGGAGATCGTTCGGGAAGACCTGAAGTCCCCCGTGCTCTTCGGCGGGGTCTCGACGGAGTACGTGAACGGCAAGCGCGCGATCTACAACACCGTGTTCCTGACGGACGAGGAGGGCATCGCGCGGTCCAGCTACGACAAGACCTACTTGCTCATGTTCGGCGAGTACCTGCCCTTCGGCGACGTTTTTCCGGTGCTGTACCGCTTGTCGCCCAACAGCGGGCGGTTCACCGCCGGAACGCACGTTCGCCCGCTAACGCTCGGCCCGTGGAGAATTTCTACTCCAGTTTGCTACGAAGATGTGCTCGCCCGATTCACGCGAAAGATGGTGCGTGAGGCGAATCCGCACATCCTGATCAACCTCACGAACGACGCCTGGTTCGGCGACAGCCAGGAACCCTTTATTCACCTCGTCCTGGCGCGGTTCCGCTCGATCGAACACCGGCGCTACATGATCCGCTCGACCAACAGCGGAATCAGCGCGGTCATCGATCCGCTCGGCCGAGTGGTCGCTCAGACTGGACTGCTCACGCGGGAAAATCTCCGCTACGACGTTCGCATGCTCGAGGGGCAAACGGTGTATGGACGCCTCGGAGACTGGCCCGGTTGGCTCGGGCTCGCCGCCATCGTCTTCATGTTCATTCGTCGCCGAGGCGCGGCGCGATGAGCAGGCGGTAGCTGCCGTCTTCGTTCGACACGGTTTCGGCGACCTGGAGTGGGCGGGCGGCTCCGCCATCGTAGCTGTCGACCATGTATCCACGGACGATCGCGTTTGGCACCGGATCTCCCGCGCTGTTGCGAACCACGCCGTAAACCGGAATGGGCGGCTCCAAGCGGTAGCCTCGCGCCAAGTCGCCGCGATTGAGGTTCATCGCCAGCTCTGGCTCGACCAGCCAGGCGTAGCCCGACTCCTGAGGGACCTTCACGTGCATGTCGTAGAGCCCGACGTCGACGCTCATTCGGAAGCCGCCCATGTCGTCGGAGACGGTCTCTTGGGAACGATGAACGGACCCCGGATCTCCGCTCACACGGGCACGCGCGAGAATCGTCAACCCGGGTGCAGGTTCGCCTAGAAAGGTTTCGACCTCACCACCCAGATTAATCTGCCCCGGGACCACGAAAGAGAGCGAGGTCGAGAACCCCTCAACCACCGGAGCCTCAGTTGAAAGAATCCCCCAGTTGTTCTCGGAATCTTCGGGCGGGGTCACGGTCACGTCGTAGATCCCCGGCAGAAGCTCCAGGCTGAAAGTCCCGTCCCCTTCGCTCGATGCGGTGCCGCTGAAGGTCCCTTCCAGGCCGAGCTGGCTCATGTCGAAGATACCGGTCGAAATAAAGCGAACGGTCGCGGCCGGCACCCTGCGACCGATCGAATCGCGAACCTCGCCGGTCACCTGAAACGAGCTGAGCCGCGGGATTTCGATTTGCCTCTCGATCGGGTCGTCGGCGAACACGACGCCGGGATCGACCGAAACCGCAGGGAACGGTTCCCGGCCAGCACTCGAGGTGATGCGAATCAGATAGTCGGGAGTCTCGCGACTCAGTCGAATGCTGAAGAGGCCTCGCTCGTCGGTCTCGGCGATCGAGGAAACGACGCGCTCAGTCCCCTGCTCGATTGCGCGAACCTGAAGGCCGGCCTCTCGGAGGAGCAGCTCACCGTCGAAGCTGGCCACCTCCGCTTCGAGGGTGCAGCCGATCGGCTCGTCGTCGCTGCACTCGGCGTCGAGGCCGATCGGATAGAGGACGTCGAACCGACGCGGGATGGAGACGTCGCCCACTTCCACCGATAGCTCCCGGTAGAGGGGTGGCAGGCTGCGAATGGCTGGCGCGGCACCGTTCGTCGGCGTCATCACCATATCGCTTCGCGGCATCACGGTGACGTCATAGGTTTCACCGGCTACGAGGACTGCGCTGAAATCGTACGCGTCAGCCCCGCTGCCTCCAACGGGCTCGGGCAGCGTGTCGGTCTCGACGGGAACCGGCGTCAGCTGGGCTACCGCGCCGTTCATCCTGCGAACGAAGCGGAGAGTCGCAGGGACCGGAACGCCATCCCAACGAACTTGCCCACGCACTTGCCGCGTCGCCGGCAGGACGAGCTCACGATTCCCCGGTCCCAGATGAGACTCCGGATCGAGGGCCCAGCTCGCCGGTATGCTGGTCTGCATCTCGGACGCGCCTCGCAGCACCTCGATGGCGACCTCCACAGAACGGCCGCTGTCATCGACACAGATGTCCCCGTCGCAAATGCCGGAACCGCACTCGCTGTCACCCGCGCAGGAGTTCTGGATGGTGGGCACGGGAGACGAAGAGTCGAAACTGCAAGCCGGCGAACTGC
>JBLYYU010000099.1:0-8759 GCA_048550275.1 Polyangiales bacterium | reverse complement strand
GGCGACGTACCTGGCAATCCGAATGGCGGTCCTCGGCGGAATGCGAGCGAGCGGCGGGAGCGATCACGTGCTCACTGCGCTTCGGTACCTCGCTCCGCTCGAGCTCGAAGGGTTCCTCGGCGCGCTCTGGCCCCGCCGGCTCTACCTCCGTTTCCTCAACCACGAGATGGCGGCCTTGGGCGGCTTCGAGCTAGCTGTGCTCGCGGTCTCTCTTCTCGCGATCCCGGGTTCACTCTGGGCCTTGCGCCGGCGTGCTCCCGTGTTTGCTTGGGGGATCTTCTGGTTTGGCGTCAACCTGGCGCCGGCCGCGCTGATAGCCGGCATGCTCTGGCCGGGTTTCGGTCGCTATCTCTACCTTCCATCCGTTGGGCTCGCTGCATCGGTTGGCGCGCTCTCGTACCAGCTCTGGATACGTTTCCCCCGTTGGCGGATCGCCCAGACGGTTGCCGCGGTCGTCTATCTCGCGGTGCTAGGCACGAGCCTCCGCGGCTGGACTCGAGATTTTCGAGACATCGAGACCCTCTACAGCGCGACGATCGCAAAAAATCCGAAAGGTCCGCACGCCTACGGATGGCTGGGCATTGCTCTCAGAAAGAAGGGCAGGGCGGCCAACTCGATCGGACCTCTGAAGATCGCAAGGGAGCTAGCTCCTGAGGTGCCCCGGTACACCCACCATTTGGTTTACGCACTCCTCGCCGTGAATAGGAACGACGCGGCGGTGGAGGTTGCGGAACAGTGTGTGCATCAGCATTCGAACGATGCGGCCGAATGCCGCCTCTTACTGTTCGCCACCTATCAAACGAGTGAACCGGAGCGAGCGATTCGCAGCCTGCACGACTGCGTGGAGCAAGACCGAAAACCGAAGCGTTGCGCCGAGGCGTACGAGCAAGCGCTCACTACACATCCCCTCAAGGCCCGCTACCGCGAAATTCTGGACCAGAACTAGGCCGGACTCGGCGGGCGGACCTTGCAATCGTCGGCCCGCGGCGCATCATGCAGCGCCGAAGGAGAGAGGTGATGAGCAGTGCGGTTAGCTACGAGCATGCGTCCGGAGTGAGCACGATCTCCATGGACGACGGCAAGGTGAACGCCATGTCCATTGCGCTGATGGGGGAGATCAACAGCGCGCTCGATCAAGCGGAACGGGACGAGGGAGTGGTCGTCCTCACGGGAAAGGCGGGCGTGTTTTCTGCCGGTTTCGATCTCTCGGTGTTCAAGCAGGGTCACGAGCCGACGATGGAGATGCTCCGGGTCGGTGCCCGCCTCAACGAGCGCGTCCTTTCCTATCCGTTTCCGGTGCTTGCAGCGTGCACTGGGCACGGGATCGCGATGGGCTCTTTCCTTCTCATGTGCGCGGACTACCGGATCGGAGTCGACGGCCCATTCAAGATCGGCATGAACGAGGTCGCGATCGGCATGACCTTGCCGTACTTCGCGATCGAAATCGCGCGACATCGCTTGCCGCCGGCGTACTTGCACCGCGCGACGGTCCTAGGCGAGCTCTACTCACCGAAGGACGCCATCCCTCCCGGCTTTCTCGATCGCGTTGTCGCTCCCGAGGAGTTGCTCCCCACGGCGAACCAAGCGGCGATCCAGCTGGGCGCGCTCGACATGAAGGCCCACCGCGAAACCAAGCTCCGCGTCCGCCGCACCCTGCTCGATGGCTTCCGCCACATGGTCGACGCCGAGCTCGGTTCCTGACGCGGTTCGCTGCAAGTCGAACCCTGTCTCCCGAAACGCAACACCTCCGAAAGCCCGGAAATCGGGACCCTCTCGAATGGATCCGCGCGCTGGCTTGCGAGCCGGCCCAGTTTGCGGGAAACGGTCGCGCAGATCCAAAGCAGCGAGAGAAGCAACACGATGACCCAGAAGCCGACCATCCTCTACACCAAGACCGACGAAGCGCCATTGCTGGCGACCTATTCGCTGCTGCCGATTCTTCGCGCGTTCACGGCGCCTGCAGGCGTTGCAGTGGAACTTCCGGACATCTCCCTCGCAGGGCGTATTCTGGCTACCTTTCCCGAGGCGCTTCGAGAGGACCAGCGGATCGACGACGCCTTGGCCGAGCTCGGCCGACTGGCGAAGACGCCTGAGGCGAACATCATCAAGCTTCCGAACATCAGCGCCTCGGTGCCGCAAATGAAGGCAGCCGTCGCGGAGCTGCAAGCCAAGGGCTTCGCGGTCCCCGACTATCCCGAGGAGCCTGAGACCGACGAGGAACGTGCGATCGCGCAGCGCTACGGGAAGGTGAAGGGAAGCGCCGTGAACCCAGTGCTCCGCGAGGGCAACTCGGATCGACGCGCGCCGAAGGCGGTGAAAGAGTACGCACGTGCGAATCCGCACCCGATGGGGGAGTGGACCAGCGCGTCGAAGACCCACGTCTCCACCATGAGCACCGGAGACTTCTGTCACAACGAGAAGTCGATCACTCTTCCAGCCGCGACGACGGTGCGTATCGAGCACGTCGACGAGACTGGATCCACGACGGTTCTCAAGGACGGGCTCAATCTGCTCGAGGGCGAGATCCTCGACGGCACTTTCATGAGTAAGAAGGCCTTGTTGACCTTTCTTCGCGAGCAGGTCGGCGACGCGAAGGCCCTCGGGGTTCTGTTCTCCCTTCATATGAAGGCGACGATGATGAAGGTCAGCGACCCGATCATCTTTGGTCACGCGGTGCGCGTTTTCTTCGCGGACGTGTTCAAGAAGCACTCCGCTACCCTAGAGAAGCTGGGCGCCAACCCAAACGATGGTTTCGGAGAGATCGTCGCTCGCATCGAGAGTTTGTCGGCGGATGAGCGGGCCGAGATCGAGGCCGACATCAAGGCCGCGTACGAGAGCGGCCCCGATTTGGCAATGGTCAACTCGGACAAGGGAATCACGAACCTGCACGTTCCGAGCGACATCATCATCGACGCATCGATGCCGGCGATGATCCGAACCTCGGGTCAGATGTGGAACACCGCGGGCGGCACCCAGGACGCGAAGGCTGTGATTCCAGATAGTAGTTACGCCGCCGTCTACCAGGAAGTGATCGACTTCTGTAAGAAGAACGGCGCGTTCGATCCGACTACGATGGGCAGCGTCCCCAACGTGGGGCTGATGGCGCAGAAGGCCGAGGAGTACGGCTCGCACGACAAGACCTTCGAGATCCCTTCCGCCGGGCAAGTTCGAGTGTGCGACGACGGTGGAAAAGCTCTCATGGAGCACGATGTGGAGGCAGGCGACATTTGGCGCGCCTGCCAGACCAAGGACGCGCCTGTGCAAGACTGGGTCGGCCTCGCGGTTCGCCGCGCTCGTGCGACACGCGTGCCGACGATTTTCTGGCTGGACGAAAACCGGGCTCATGATGCTCAGCTGATCGCCAAGGTGGATGCGTATCTGCCGAAGCACGACACGGCGGGCCTCGACATCCGGATCATGGCCCCCTCGGCGGCGACACGGGTCTCGCTCGAGCGGATGAAAGATGGCGAAGACACGATTTCGGTGACGGGCAACGTCCTCCGCGACTACCTGACCGACCTCTTCCCAATTCTCGAGGTGGGAACGAGCGCCAAAATGCTGTCGATTGTGCCTCTGATGAACGGTGGCGGCCTCTTCGAAACGGGCGCTGGCGGGTCGGCGCCGAAACACGTTCAGCAGTTCGAGAAAGAGAACCACCTCCGTTGGGATTCGCTCGGCGAGTTCCTCGCGCTTGCGGCCTCGCTCGATCATCTAGCGGAAAAGCACGACGACCCGAAGGTGAAGATCCTCGCCGACACGCTCGATGCGGCTGCGACCAAGTATCTACTCGAGAACAAGGCGCCTTCCCGCAAGGTGAATCAACTCGACAATCGCGGCAGCCATTTCTATTTGGCGCTCTACTGGGCTCAAGCGCTCGCCGAGTCCGCCGACGCGGACCTTCGCGCGTTCTTTGCTCCAGTAGCGAAGGCGCTTGCCGAGAACGAAGAGAAGATCGCAGCGGAGCTCATCGACGTGCAGGGCCAAGCGATGGATGTCGGCGGCTACTACATGCCGGACGACGCTCTTGCTTCGAAAGCGATGCGACCGAGCGCCACCTTGAACGCTATCATCGACGCCCTTTGAGCCGGGCAATCGCTAGCCGAGTTGCCAAGCGATGAACAGCCCGAGGTAGTTGCCCACGGCGTAGCCCACCAATCCGGACATCAGGCCGGACACGAAGACCGCTCGGTTCCCGAGCCGCACGGACACCGGGCCGATGAAGGCCGGGCCGAAGAGCGCGGCGGTCGACGTGATCACCGTCGTGTCTCGGTCGATGCCGGTGAGACGACAGAGCAGGACGTGGAGCGAGAGTGAGATGAAGATGACGGTCGCCACGTATGCAACGATCCAACCGCTCGAACGAATCACTTCAGCGAGGTCCGCGATCGTGCCTATCGCGACACAGAAGATCAGCAGCACGTAGTTTCCGGCCTCGAAGGTTCCTTCGAGAGCTCGAACTCGCGGATGAGAGGAGAAAGCGATCGCCGCGCTGGTGATTCCCAGGATTGCGACGGCGTCCTCAGGGATGCCGGGTGGTGAAAGCTTGCTCGCGCCCAAGCCGAAAGCGACACAGGCGAGCGCCAGTCCGAAGCCGATGAGCACGTGACTCGGGCGGACCTTGGAGTCTCGCTCGATCGACTCATCCTCTCCGCGGGGTTCCGGGGCTCTGAGGAAGCGTCCGAACACTGCCGGACCGAGCGTAATGAGAAACAGATAGTACGGAGACGAAACCAGTACGTCCGCGGCGTTCACGGCGACGAACATCTCGCTGCTCACGCCGAGAGCCGTGCCCACCGCCGCCAGGTTTGGCGTGCCGCCCGTGTAGACGCCGACAAGCATGCCTGCGACCTTGGCGCTCTCGTCTACGCGCTCGGCGAAAATCGGCGCTGCAATGGCGCTAGCAACGCAGACCGCGACCACGACCCAGGCAAACGCGAGCAAGGTATGCGGAGCTTCCCGGAGCCAGGCCCGGAAATTCAGGGAGAACAGGAGCAAGGGAATCGCCAGCGCGACGGCGGCGGAGCTCAAGTTCATTGCTAGACTCGAGTCGAACGAGACACCGGGCGTGTTCCCGATGGCGAAGCCAATGACGTAGCAAAGCGCGACCGAGCCGATCAGCGCGACGATCCGCGTGCGCTTCTCGAGCCAAACCGCCGCCGCGGGGACCAGAAGGAAGAACCCGAGCTGGAGAATCGTGGCGATCACGAGATTGTGTAGAGCGAATCCATGAAAGAGATCGCGAAGTCGTTGACGGCGTCCCGGTCGGGCATGGCTGCCGCGGCCCCGTATATCGCGGCCATCCCCTCCGCGGCGCCCGCCGGCTCCTTGCGAGCCTCTTCGACAGCCGTCCTCAGGTCTTCGATGAGCCGATCTGTGACCGCGGTGTGAGCGGGGGTCACCATGATGTGCAGCGCGGAGGGAAACTGATTTCGGTCGAGGTGCCAACCCCGCGCGTCCATCTTCGAGCCAACCGCGAACACGTCGACTTCATCGGAATCGAAAGCCAGCACGGTCATGCTTGGTTCGCCCATGACGCGCAGCCCGTCGATCGAATTGATGCCTTCTCGAATTCGGTTCGTGGCGTCCATCGCCAGCTTCGCGAGCTCGACGTAGCCCTCTTCGCCGAGGTGGTGCATTACGGCCCACGCCGCTGCAACGGCGCCCCCTGGCCGCGCACCGGCCATGGTCGGCGTGACGTAGATCCCCCCGGGCCAGTCCGAATACGCATAGAACTGAAGCTTACGGAGCTCCGCGTCGCGGTAGGTGACCGTCGATGCGCCCTTGGCCGCGTAGCCGT
This sequence comes from Polyangiales bacterium, assembly GCA_048550275.1. Taxonomy (GTDB): domain Bacteria; phylum Myxococcota_A; class Polyangia; order Polyangiales; family Houyiibacteriaceae; genus SG8-38. The sequence continues at coordinate 2,962 of JBLYYU010000099.1, read as the reverse complement.
ACTTGTGCACATCTGCGGAGATCGATGTGACACCCTTGGCTCGGAAGTCCCAGGTCGGAACCTGGTAGCCGAGCTTGCTGACGAACGGCAGCATGAAGCCACCGAGACAGGCGTCGACGTGCATCAGAATGCCTCGATCGTTGGCAATGGCCGCGATTTCATCGATGGGATCGACGACTCCGTACGGGTAGCAGATCGCCGAGCCCACGAGGATCACCGTGTCGTCGTCGACGGCCGCCTTCATCGCTTCCGGGTCCGCTCTCCAGTCGTCGCGTAGCGGCGTGAACTCGATCTGCATGTCCAGGTAGTGCGCCGACTTGATGAACGCCGGATGCGCTGTTACGGGCGCGACTATCTTAGGTTTGGCGATTTCCGGCCGATTCTTTCGAGCCCATTGCCGTGCGGTCTTCATCGCCATGAAGATCGACTCGGTGCCTCCGGAGGTCATGCTGCCTGCCGCGGCATCACCGCCATGGAGCATGTTCGCCGTCATCGCGACGACTTCGTTCTCCATGTCGCGGAGGCTCGGGAAGGCCATCGGACTCAGACCGTTCTCAGCCATGAACATCGAGTACGCGTCGTGCAAGAGCTGCATCACCTGCTCGCCCGCGTAGTAGACCAAACTAAAGGTCTTTCCGTGTTTCCAATCGACATCGTCGCCGCGCTGCGCTCGCAGCTTCTGCAAGACGTCCTCGGGGCTCGTCCCCTTTTCGGGGAGGGTGGGCTTGCTCATCGTTCGGCTCCTCCGGCTGCTATTCGCAGGCGCGAGAATGGGCCGCCGGGCTCGCAAGCGTCAAGGGCGGCGAGCAGGGCGTCCGCCTTCGCTCGGCCGCTCCCGCTGGCGTCGCGTCCCGCACTGGACTACCTCACCTGCCTCTGGACTCGGCCACCACCAAGAAGACCTTCCGGCGCAACGTCGTCATTTACACGCTGGCGAGCGGAATGGGGAGCCTCGTTCAGCTGGCCCACCTTCTATGGACCCATCTCCTGGATCAGGAGGACTATGGTCGATTCGCGATTCTGGAAGGCGTTGTCTACGGAGTTGCGGTCGCGTCCATCACGTTGGCGCCTCAGGCGTACATCCTCGTCTTCCTTCACAAACGAGACCGGCCTACGCTTGCCGGCAATCTCGGCGGCATCCTCGGTCTCGCGCTCATTGTCGGCGGAGTCACCGCCGCGCTCATCTTCTTCCTTCCGGAGTCGCTCTTCCTTCTTGGTGGTGAAGCAGTTCCCCGCTGGGCCGTCGCCGGTGTGGTCGTCGCTGCGGCAATTTCGACCGCCCGCATTCATGCTCAGACGATCAACGAGGCAAAGAGTCAGCCGACACGTGCTGCGCTCTGGTCGGAGCTCGTAGACGGGACGCGACCATTCATCGCGATCGCGCTCTTCTTCCTGCTCGGATGGACGTGGGAGGCTCGTTGGGGCGGCCTGGTCCTCGCGCAGTCGGTCGCGGGTCTTCTAGCGATCTGGATGCTCTGGCGAAGCGGATGGATTCGGAGGCCGCCATCCCTCGCCTCTCTACGCGAGCCGCTCGGGTACTCCTTACCCATGATTTTCGCTGCGCTTGCCTATGTTGGATACCAGAGCGCGGACCGTCTCTACGTCGCGATCTACGACGGGATTGCAGCCGCGGGACGGTATGAAGCCGCGTATCGAGTCGCCCTGCTGGTGAGCACGGTCAACATCGTGACCCTGCACTCGTTCAACCCTTTGTTCTACGCCGCGTACGCCAAAGGGGATCGTGCGGGCGCCTCGAAGCTCCTCCGCAGAACGAGCCTCCAGGTCGCTGGGCTCGTCGTGCTCCTGGTCGTCCTACTTCCGCTGGTTGCGGTCTACACGCCTCTGCTAGAAGAGTCCTATCGAACGTCGCGCAGCGTCGTCGTCTCGATTCCGATTCTCGCAGCCGGGATTGGATGCCTGGGCATCTCGGCGCTCTGGCAATCGCCACTTCTCGCGCGAGGTCACGCTAAGATCGTATCGGCGATTTCGGTGACCGCTGCCCTCGTCAACCTTGGAGCGGACGTAGTTCTCATCCCCCGCATGGGTGAGGTGGGCGCGGCTTGGGGAACGCTGATTGCGTTCTCGCTCATGCTCATCATCACCGTTTCGGTGGTGCTGCGCCTTCGCGTCGAGGACTGAAGGCGGCCTCGATTCGGCTACGGAAGGCGCCCTGCCGCGATCAGGTGCGGCAAGCCGGGATCAGATCCCTGACCGATCGCTCGGACCGCGCGCCGGACTTGACCCCAGACCCCAAAGCCCACCGGAGGCGCGAAGTCCGTTGTCCATGCAGTCACGTCGTCGAAACCCTGCCCGGCGAGAAATGCGCTGAGTGTTGCAACGTTCCAAGAGCGGACGTGCTGCCAGCGGTGATAGACGTGATCGCACTCCGGGCAATACAGGCGCGATGCGCTCAGGTCCTCGTCGTTGGGCGTGGTGAACAGGATCACACCGCCGGGTTCGAGGAGCCCCTTGATGATCTCCAGGGTGCTCGCAAGTTGCGCGTCCGACAGGTGCTCGATCACCTCGACAGCGAGGATGCCATCGAACTTGAGCCCCATCTGCAGAGCTTCCTGCGGCGCGTACGCTCCCCGGAAGTTCTCGATTCCGGCGCTGCGCTCGTTGGTGAGCTCCACCGACGTTGGGGAGAAGTCCACCCCGTAGACCTCAGCCGCCACCCGCGAAAGCGCCGGCATGAGAAACCCGCCGCCGCAGCCGAAGTCCAAGACGCGCTTCTTTCCGTCGAGCATACCCCGGAGCCGGGGCACCAGCCGATCGCGATACCCGTAGCTGAAGTAGTTGTCCGGAAACTGGGATTCGTACTCCCAGAAGCGTCGAACGTGCTCGTCCGTCCACTCCAGAGACTTGTAACGACCCACTTCCAAGTCGTTTCGAGCCTCTCCTTTGGGTTTTTGGTCCGACACGTCTGCGACCTCTTACCGGAATCAAGGCGGGGCGGCAATCT
>JBLYYU010000098.1:0-3649 GCA_048550275.1 Polyangiales bacterium | reverse complement strand
CCGACCAGAAATGCAAGCCGAGCCGTTCGGCGAAGCCCCGCGTCGCGCCTTTTTTTCTGCGCCCCGGTATCCCCCGACCCGTCCGCAGGGTATCCGTATCGCGCGTTTTTCCCCGCCCCGGTACGCTGCGACTACTTCACAACCTTGAGGTACGACGGCCGATCCCCGGCTTTTGGCGGAGTCGAGGGAGTTCGCTTCTCATCCTGCACCGCTGGAAGGACCCTCAGGGATGGGCGCTCCTCTACGACCGGCGGGGGCTCCCTACCCGCTTCTCGCTCGATTTCCTCGGAGATTTCATCAGGCATCGAGTCCGGCCAGACCATGCCCCGGCCGTCATCGCCGGCCAGGGCGAAGACCGCTTCCCAGTCGATTCGGCAGGTGAAGGGCGAGCGGTTGAACGAGAGTGTGCCGAAAATACCCTGCGCATCGACCTGCAAATCCGCAATGGGTACGGGCATATCGAAACCAATCTGCAGAACCAGTTGAGGTTCTGAGCGATACCACTCCGGGACGACCACGACGTCCATGCGCGGATCCAGGTGCACGAAGAGGCTGCCCTGAGCTAGCAAGTAGCGGGCAACGTCGAGCTTCGGGGGAAGGGGTTTCTCCTCGGCCACCCTTTAGCATTAGCGGATTCGAGGGGCGTTTTCCAATCGTGCTAGCTGAGGGCCAGAGCGGCGGTCCCCGCAATCATGAGCAGGGTGGCAGCCAGTTTTCGGCTGGTGATGGGCTCCTGGAAGAAGAGTCGGCCGAGCACGACGCTCCCAAACACGCCAAAAGCACGCTTCAGGGTTTCGAGCACCGCCACCCAGAGCCATTGGAGAGCCACCATTTGTAAGGCCAGGGCCGCAACGGCGAAGACGACCATCGCGGCGAGGAGGCCCTTGGGGGCGGCCAGGGCGTGCTGGAGCTCCGCCTGTTTCCCCTGCGAGAGCATCCACGTCACCAGAATGAGCGCGCTGCCGCTCGAGAGCAGGAACGCGTGAGTGGCTGGAGAGGCGTGCGGTAAGGCGCGCTTGTCGAGAGCCGTCGACAGAGCCCAAAGGACCGCGACGGCGATCATGTAGGGGGCGCCCTTCTCGTGGCTGAGCGACTTCCACCAGGATTCGCCGAGGTCACTATTGATGACCAGCGCGCCCACGACGACGAGCGAGATGCCCGCCCAGTGCGTGAGGCTCGGGACCTCCCCGAGAAGCGGAATCGCTGCAAGCGCGCTGAACACTGGCGTCAACGACAGAAAGGGAACAGTTCGGCTCAGCGGAGAGAGCTGCACCGAGCGCATGAAGAGGACATTCGCGAGCGCATTCATCGCCATCGAGGCGACAGCCGGGGCCCAATACCGCGTGTCGCTGATCCAACTCTGATCGTAGGCCGCCCATGCGCCGAGAAAGGGCACCTGGCCGACCAGAAGAAACACAGCAAGCGAGGTCGGCGACGCCTTTCCCGCAAGCGCCTTGCGAACGACGTCGAGCCCCGCCCAGCAAAGAGCGGACCCCACCCCGAGCAAGAACCCGATCATCGCCGCTTTGCCAAGAACGCCTTGGACTTCGGCTCACGTGGCTCGGTCTCACCGGGCCCAGGGGGCAAGTGACTCACCTCGTAGGCACGGAACGAGACGATGCGGTCGTTCTCGTTTCCGGTGCGTTCGTGATGACGGAAAATCCACTCGGCCAGGTTGCCGTGGAATCGCCGAAACCCGGGGATGCGCGCGACGTAGTCGCAGGACCAGTAGCTCATATCGAGGCGCGGCGGGACGGTTCGTAGAGTCGGGTCCGAGTAGCGCGTGGCGAACTCGTTGAACGGGTCGACGTGCCGGCCGTCGGCCGTCACGGCATCGACGACGATCCACATGTCGTGGCGAGGGGCATCGGCCGCGAACATGCTCCAGCCCTGGTGGAGGCGGAAGGTCTCAATGGTCGCCTGAATCCACTTCGGTTGCCGGTGCTTCAAGAACTTCGGCACGGACCAGTTCTCGACGAGCACCTGCGAAACCGCCGCAACGAAGAGAAACGCCAGAAACGTGTTCGACAACCAGCGGAGCGGACTGCGCTTTGGTGGGCTGGATGCATCTTCTGGAGGAAGCCTGAGCGCGGCGACGGCTCTGGCGTCTTTGCCCCGACGCAGGGACAGTTTTGCGCGAAGCCATTCCCAATCTTCCGGGCTCACGAGGAACATCGAGTAGCCCATCATCACGAACGAAAACGAGCCGACGTTCGCGACCGCCGCAATCCCGAGGTGCAGCGCCCAGATGCCTGCGATCGCCGCGCGTCGGGTCCATGGCCGCCCCCAGGGCGAGAGGATCAGGATCGGAAGCAGATACTCGATGACGAGGCTCCCGTAGGACATCGCCTGAAAGACCCAGAACGGCAGGTTCTCGCGCATCCAAAGGCCGAGCCAGGTGACGATCCGTTCCTGATGCGCGAGCCAGTAGACCGCGCTTCCGTCGACCCAGGTATCGCCCCTCTTGTGGATGGCGTTGAACGCGTAGATGACTGCGAGTTGGAGGCAGATGACGAGAACGGCCCAGGAGACCACCGGTGATTCAATCGGCAAGCCGGCCATCTTTTTGCGCCAGGAATCGAACGAGAACGCGGAGCCGAGCGGGAGAAACGCCGACCAGACCATGAGGTTGCAGAAGACGAAGTCGCCGCCGTTGGCGAGGAAGTCGACCCGAATGTGAAGCGAGATCAGGCAAGCTGCCGCGAGCACGTGAGTGACCCTGGTGAAGATGCCGAACAGGAACGCGAGGTAGACGAGGGCGATGAAGATGAACGCAATCTGAATGCCGGCGTCCGAGCTCACATCGAAGAGAAAGGAGTAGCCGTATGTACGCATCGGATGCTTGTCGAGCATCGCATTCGGCAAGAGCCCGGACTCGTAGTACCAGACCGACATCTCGAGACTTCGACGCGCGAGATCGAAGAGCAGGAGCAAGGCAATGTAGATGCGCGCCAGACCGAGGGTGCGGACGTCGATTGTGAGGAAGCGGTCTCGGAAGAAACTCATGGGTTTGTGAAAACGTGGCGAAGCAGTCTTGAGATAGCCCGCTTTTAGTGGTTGAATGGGCGCATGTCTAACTTAGTTTTCTTCCAGTCGGGGGCCTTGCTCGCCCTCGTCGCCACCGGCGCCTGCGGGAGCAGCGAAGCCGGTTCGATTTGCGGCTCGGAACGGCCCTGCGTGCCCGAGGGAACCTGGCTGGTGACTTACGAAGACGCCCCCGGCGGCGCATGGTTCAACGACAACACGATCCGCATCGATTCCGACGGCAATGCGGAAGTCGTCGGCGAAACCGTTCCCGACAGCGAAGGCTGCACGCCCGGAGCACCAAGCCCGGGCGAGCTCACCACGAGTGCCGAGCTCTCTCCGGACGGATGTACGCTGACCGCGAGCATCGAAAAAGACTACTGCGCGAGCGGGGAGGAAAACTGCGACTACCGCACCGTCACGCTCGACTTCTGCAACAACGGCAGCCCGACGACGGCCACAGGATCGCTTCACGGCTGCAAGTGCTGGCTCACAGGCAAGCCGTTTTGCGGCGGAAACGATGCCTTCGTAACGACCGCTGCGACCTCGACGCGCCAACTCTAATTCCGCAGCGAAATCGAGCCTGTTGCACCGCACTGAAGACGAACCCATAGTGTCCAGGTCT
>JBLYYU010000097.1:0-5611 GCA_048550275.1 Polyangiales bacterium | reverse complement strand
CTATCTCGAACTGGGTGATCAAACGATCACCATCCGAGACCGCTGGGCGCTTCAGCAGCTTCAGGCTCTGATCACCCTGAAGGAAGAGGTGCGCCACAGCGTGGCCTGTCGGTAATCCGACACCCCTTCTTGACCCGGCTCCCCGCACTCAGTAGACCCAGTCCGTGGTTCGAACGTGGGGATTCGTTTGGCTGGCTTGCCTAGTCATGGGTTGTGCGACGACTTCTGCGGCGGGGACGCCTGACGAGGAGCGCTCCTACCGGGAGTTCCAACTCGCGGCCAGCCTTCGGGATGAAGGGCAGATGGCTGCCTCCATTGAACACTTGCGCAAGGCTCTCGACCTAGACGCGAGCAACGCCGAGGCCCATCTACTGCTTGGTTTCATCCAAATGGAGCGTCGAAGCTTTCAGAACGCCGAACCGCACCTGCGTACGGCGATCAAGCTCCTCGAGAAGCAGGAGCGCGGGGGCGCCACTCTTGCCGAGGCGCGCAACATCTACGGTCTTTGTCTCATCGAGCTCGGGCGCAACGAGGACGCGATCGTCGTGCTCCGACAGTCCGCAAACGATGAACTGAACACAGCTCCACATCTTGCGTGGGGCAACCTCGGCCTGGCACAATTTCGCCTAGAGGAATATCAAGAGGCCGTGAAATCCACGATGGAGGCGATACGGATACAGCCCCGATTTTGCGTTGGCTACTACACGATGGCCCAGGCCTTGTGGCACCTGCAGCAATTGAAGGAGGCGGAGCGAGCGCTCGTCAGCGCCCTCGAGGCCGATCCTTCCTGTTCCAAGAGCGCGCAACTCCAAGGCGCCTGGCGTCTCCGAGGGGAAGTGCGTGCACGCCTCGGTCATCGCCGAGATGCCGTGGCCGACCTCGAACGCTGCGTAGAGCTCGACCCGTACTCGAACGACGGTCGGATGTGCCAGGCGATGCTGGAGCGGTCACGATGAGACGTGACTCCATCGGCGACTTCCTGAAGACCGAGCGCGAGACGCGCCGGCTGTCGATCGAAGAAGTGTCGAGCACGACGAGGATCCCACGTCGAACCCTCGAATCGCTCGAAGACGATCGCTTCGACGATTTGCCGAGCGGCGTGTTTGTGCGCGGGTTCATCAAAGCGTACGCCTCGGCCGTCGACATCGACGCGAACGAAGTGCTCGCGCGCTTTGACTCGGAGCGTCCTGAAACGCTGCCGCCCGCACCTCTGGCGACGGTGCACAGCCGCCGCGGCTACGGGGCGCTGGTGCTAGCGATCACCACCGCCGCGCTTTTCGCGATCATCGTGGCCACTTTTTCCCTGGTGAGGCGTGCGCCTGCACAGGACGATCCGATTGAGCTATCCTCCGCGGTGCCGTGTCCATTCGAAGCCGTCAAAGCCGAGCGCTCCTCCTGCGTTCCGTCGACTACCGTGACTCGGACCGTATCGTCACGCTCCTGACCGAGGATTTCGGCAAGATCTCTGCTCTCGCGCGTGGCGCGCGGAAGAGCCAGCGGCGATTCGGCGGCGCCTTGCAGCCGTACGTCTTGATGAACGCCCATTTCCGTCCTGGGCGAGGCGAGCTTGCGCATCTGGAACGGGTCTCGGTCGACCAGTCCTTTCACGGTATCCTTCGAAGCCTCGAAGCGATCGGCGCGGCCGGCGCGGCGTTGGCCGTCATTCGCGAACGCGTGCCGGACCACGAGCCCGAACGGGCGGTCTTCGATGCGACGGTTCACTTCCTCGCGGCGCTCGACGCCGGAGCGCCGCCCGAAGAATCACTCGTTTCACTTCAGGTGCGAGTGCTTGCCATCCTCGGCTTTGCGCCGACGCTCGATTGCTGCGTTCACTGCGGGAAGACCCCGGCGTCGGGTCGTGCCGCTTCTTTCGATGCGGTTCGTGGCGGGATCGTCTGCCAGGCCTGCGGTGGTGCTCGACTGATGCTCTCGGCGGCCTCGCTCCGTCGTTGGGCCGCGGTTCAGGCCAACTCCGAGTTTCCTTCGGAACCCTGGCCAAATCGTGAGCGCCAAGAGATCCACGACGCACTCGCCCAGCTCGACGCAAGTCACGCGACGGTGGGTGTCCGCGAGCGTACGAACGCGGCCTCCGGCAGGTGGGAAGGAAGGCTCTCGTGAGCGATGCATCCGAGCCAGTCGAGCTGCGCGCTCCACGTGGGGCCCGCGTCCTGGAAATCGACTGGGCCGACGGGCACAGGAGTGTCTACCCGCACGAGTTATTGCGTGGCTTTTGCCCCTGTGCCCATTGCCAAGGCCACGAGGGGCCGATCGAGTTCGTCGAGGGCGGCGACTTGGAGCTTCGCGACGTCCAATCCGTCGGAAATTACGCCATCCGACTCGTCTGGCGCGACGGTCACCAGACGGGGATCTACAGTCACCGCTTCCTCCGGAGCCTGTGCGCCTGTTCATCCTGCGCCGCAGAAGAGCCGAAATCACGTTCATTTCGCCGTGAATAGGGCGGTAACCCCCTGTTTCTTTCGTTACCCTGTACCTGGGGGTAACGGGTGGCATTTCATACACTCATCGTAGATGACAGCAGCGCCGTGCGCGCATTCGTCCGCGCGAGCTTGGAGGATTCCGATTTCGCGAGGGTCGAAGAAGCCGAGACCGGCTTCGAGGCGCTCCAGCTGCTGGCATCCAACGCATTTGACGTCGTCATCGTCGACGTGAACATGCCTGATATCAACGGGCTCGAGCTGCTCGCTTTCATGAAGAAGAGCCCACGGCAGCGGGGCGCTCGCAAGATTCTGATCAGCACGCACGCGGACGGGGCCGATGCGGAGCGCGGCGCCGAGCTCGGCGCGGACGCGTTTCTCGAGAAACCGTTCGGCGTCGACGAGCTTCGCGCGCTGGTCAGCGCAGTTCTCGACCCGGTCGCCGAGGTGAGCGGGTGAGCGATCCGCGCGACAACGTCCAGCAGGAGTTCCTGGCCGAGGCCCAGGAGCTCGTCGAGGCATTGTCGCGCGACCTGCTCTTGCTAGACGAGGCGCATCAGCGCGGCGAACGCATCGACGCGGCCTTGGTCAACGAGATCTTCCGAAGCGTTCACACTCTCAAGGGCATCGCCGGCATGTTCGGCTACAAGCACGTAGGCACCATCGCCCACGCGCTCGAGGACCTGCTGGAGGACCTCCGACTCGAGCGCATGAGCGTCGGCGATCCGCTGCTCGACGTGCTCTTCGATTCCATCGAGCGTTTTCAGCGACTTCTGGCCCTCGAAGATCCCCAGTCGCCGGAAGAAGCACCGGGCGTCGACGCTTACGTCGCGGCCGTTCGTTCGATCGGTTCCGAGCCAGTGGCGCAAGAAGGGGACCCCCTCCACAAGTACGCGATCGGGCAGGCGGTCCTCTCGGTCCTCACCGAGTACGAGGAGCATCGGCTTCGGGCCTGCATTCGAGAAGGGATGCAGCTCTACCGGCTCCGCGCCACCTTCGACCTGACGGCGATCGATGATTCGATCGAGACACTGCGTGATGTCGTTCAGGACGATGCCGAAATCATCACCTACTTGCCGAGCCTCGAAGGCGGCGACGACGAGAGCATCGAGCTGGTCGTGCTGCTCGCCAGTCGAGTGCCCGAGCAGGAGCTCAGGGTCCATTTCGAGGGTCAGTACGGGACCGTCGAAGCGATCGCCGAGCAGACTCACGCACCGACTACGCCGCCGGTGCTCACTTCGATGCCCCCGGAATCCCCCAGTGCACTTCCATTGGTGGAAGACGAGATGGGGCAAGCGTCGCTGCGTTCCCTCGCCAACTCCGTTCGAGTGGACATCCGAAAGCTGGACGACTTGATGAACGTGGTCGGTGAGCTTTCGCTCGTCCGGTCGGCCGTCGCCCGCACCGTCGAAGGAATGAGCGCCGATCCCAAGCACAAGCAATCGCTTCGGGAGCTCGATCGCGTCGGCCGAGGCTTCGAGCGACAGCTATCGGAGTTGCGAAACCGGATTCTCGACGTCCGGATGGTTCCGCTCGGCCAAGTCTTCAGCAAGTTCGCCCGTATCGTACGGCAGGCTGCGCGTGAACACGACAAGCAAGTCAGGCTCGTCGTTACCGGCGCCAACACCGAGATGGACAAGCTCATCGTCGAGGAGCTTGCCGACCCTTTGATGCACCTGGTCCGAAATGCCATCGACCACGGCATCGAGCCGGTCGAGACGCGCATGCGCCTCGCCAAGCCGGCGGAGGGAACGTTGGCGCTGAACGCATACCACAAAGGGAGCAACGTCGTTCTCGAGGTCGAAGACGACGGTGGGGGCATGAACCCACACAAGCTGCGGGACACAGCTGTGTCCCGTGGGCTTCTGTCTGTGGAAGCCGGTCAGGAGCTCACGCGCCTGGAGATGTTGAACCTCGTCTTCATGCCCGGACTGAGCACCAACAGCACCGTGACGGACATGTCGGGACGCGGTGTGGGCATGGATGTGGTCAAGACCAACATTCTTCGCATGGGCGGCATGGTTTCGATCGCGAGCGAGAAGGGCATCGGAACGAAAATCACCGTCACGTTGCCAATCACCTTGGCGATGGTCCGAGCGCTGGTAGTCAAGCTGGCAACTCGCACCTTTGCTTTCCCAATCACCGCCGTCCGCGAAGCGATTCCATTCGTTCCAGGCGACGTCCGCACCATTCAGGGCCGTCCGGTGGTCACCCTGCGCGAGGAGACGCTGCCGATTTGTGACCTCTCGGATCTTTTTGGGTTCCGCCCGTCCGGCGGTGGCGAAGGGCGATTCCTAGTCGTCAGCGAGATGGGGAATCGCGAGCTCGGCTTCGTCGTCGATGGCCTCGTCGGGCAGGAAGACCTGATCCTCAAGTCCCTCGGGAAGAGCTTGTCGGCCGTCAGTGGCTTCGCAGGCGCCGCAGATTTGGGCGATCAGAACCTGGCGCTCGTCCTCGACGCACCCGCGCTCTTCACCGAGTACTTCGACGGCCCGGCCGCGCTCCAAACCGCGGAGACGCGCGCATGACCGCCGGCGCTCAGCGAGCCACTCTGGTCCCCAATCCCGGCAGCGAGGAGGGCGTGATCCAGGTCTTGGCGGTTTCGGCTGGAGACGAGCTCTACGGTTTCCCACTTTCCTCGGTTCGCGAGATCTTGATGCCTCCGCCGCTCACCGAAGTCCCACGAGCCGCCGAACACTTCTTGGGGATCATCTCCGTGCGTGGAGAGATCGTCACCTTGGTCGATCTGCCCAAGAGGCTCGACCTCGACGCCCGAGAAGCGAGGCCAGCCGGCCGCATCCTTCTCGTCGATAACGGCGACGAGGTCCTGGGCCTGGCCGTCGACCGCGTCATTAGGGTCGCGCATCTCGCGCCCGATCAAATCGAGTATGCCAGCGCGATGAGCGCAGAGCTATCCGAGTACGTCGTCGGCATCGCCCGCATTCCGTCGGACTCCCCCAGCGACGAATCAGACCTGCTGATCATGATCGACCCGAGCGCCTTGTTGGGAGACTTGACGTGAGCCGCAGCCGGACATACGGCCTCTCGCTCGAGAGAGACCTGATCCGAGTCGAGGTCGCGGGCGTCATGTACGCGCTGGAGATCTCGCGTATTCGAGAGATCGTGAATCCCCTCACGCTGATCGAGCTCCCGCGCGAGCGAGATTTCGTTCTCGG
>JBLYYU010000096.1:0-8332 GCA_048550275.1 Polyangiales bacterium | reverse complement strand
TGCCGACGCCCGTAGGCCCGAGGAACAGGAATGAGCCGATCGGGCGGTTGGGCTCGCTGAGACCGGCACGCGAGCGACGGACAGCGTTCGATACCGCGACGACCGCTTCGTCCTGACCGATCACCCGCTCGCGCAGCCGATCCTCCATGTGAAGGAGCTTGTCTTTTTCGCCTTCGAGCATCTTGCTCACCGGGATGCCAGTCCACTTGGACACGACCTCTGCGATGTCTTCGTCGGTCACCTCCTCCTTGAGGAATGCGGCCTCGGTTTGGACCTCCGAGAGCTTCTGCTGGGCCTGTGCCACGGCAGCCTCGGCGGCGGGGATTTCGCCGTACTGGAGCCTGGCGGCGGTTTCGTACTCTGTGGTCCGCTCGGCGCGCTCGAGATCGAGGCGAAGGCTCTCGACCAGCTCCTTCTTCTCGCGAATCTCCGTGATCAGCTCCTTCTCGCTCAGCCACTGCGCGCGCATCGTGTCCCGCTGCTCTTGAAGATCCGAGAGCTCCCGCTCGAGCTCGGCCAGGCGCTTCTTGCTCGCCTCGTCCTTCTCTTTCTTGAGCGCCTCGCGCTCGATCTCGAGCTGGGTGAGCTTGCGCTCCACCGTGTCGATCGGCGCGGGCAAGGAGTCGATCTCCATCTTCAATCGAGATGCAGCCTCGTCGACCAGGTCGATCGCTTTGTCCGGCAAGAACCGGTCGGTGATGTAACGCTGGCTCAGGGTTGCCGCCGCGACGATCGCCGAGTCTTGGATCCGGATGCCGTGGTGAATCTCGTAGCGCTCCTTCAGCCCACGCAGGATGCCGATCGTGTCCGGCACCGACGGCTCGCCCGCGAAGACCGGCTGGAAGCGTCGGGCCAGGGCGGCGTCCTTTTCGATGTGCTTGCGGTACTCGTCGAGGGTGGTCGCGCCCACGCAACGAAGCTCGCCGCGGGCCAGGGCCGGCTTGAGCATGTTGCTCGCGTCCATGGAGCCTTCCGCTGCTCCAGCGCCGACAAGGGTGTGAAGCTCGTCGATGAAGAGAATCACCTCACCCTTGGCGGCTTCGATCTCTTGGAGCACGGCCTTGAGCCGCTCCTCGAATTCACCGCGGTACTTCGAGCCAGCGACCATCGCGCCGAGGTCGAGCGAGAGAAACTTCTTGTTTTTCAGGCCTTCGGGAACGTCGCCTTGAATGATTCGATGCGCGATTCCCTCGGCGATCGCCGTCTTGCCGACGCCCGGCTCGCCGATCAGCACCGGGTTGTTCTTGGTCCGCCGCGACAGGACCTGCATGACGCGCCGGATCTCTTCGTCGCGGCCGATTACCGGATCGGTTTTACCTTGTCGCGCCGCTTCGGTGAGGTCGCGCGTGTACTTCTCGAGCGCCTGGAACTTTCCTTCCGGGTCCGGGTCGGTGACACGCTGGCTTCCCCGCACTTCCTTCACGGCGCCATCCAACTTCTTTCGGTCGACGCCTTGCGCGACCAGCGCCTTTTTGAGCTGACTGTCGTCGTACGCCGCCAGAAGCACGTGCTCCGCCGAGGTGTACTCGTCTTTGAGCGCTTCGGTTTGCTTCCAGGCGTTGTTCAAGAGATCGCGAAGGCGCGAAGCGATGCCCGGCTCGGCGCCGCCAGCGACCTTGGGCATGCGATCGAGGATCGCGCCCTGGGCGCGGATCAAGCCCTGCAAGTCGGCGCCTGCCTTCTCGAGGATGGCCGGCGCGAGCCCTCCCGCCTGCGCCAGAAGCTCGAGCAAGAGGTGCTCGGGATAAACCTCAGGATTGCCCCGATCCGCCGCGTTTTGCTGAGCGGCGACTAGGGCTTCGCGTGTCTTGGTGGTGAGTCTGTCGAGTCGCATTTCGTGCCAAGTTAAGCACGGCGAGGGGCGCGTCAATAGTTAGACAGCGGCCGAAATCGAGGCAATAACCGTCGCGTGCGCCACCGCTCCAGTGCCCTGGTTTTCGTCCTCGTTTTCGCCGTCGCGTTCGCTGCTTGCAAGAGAGAGCCCGCGCCTTCTGGTTTCGAGTCCCCGAGCGCAACCATCAACTCGCTCTTTCGCGCATACGACGTTCAGGACCTGTCCCAGGACGAAGCGCGTCGACGCCTTCAAGCGCGCGAACGCTTCGAGCTTCTGGACGAGAGCCTATTTCGGAGCTGTTTCAGCGACTGGCAAGGAGAGCACGATCAGGCGCTCGGCGGCTACATCTTCGGCCAACTCGTCGCAGCCAAGGATGAGCTCGAGATCGACGTCGAAGGCGACACCGCCAAAGTCAAAGCGGCCACGGCGTCAGAAGAGCTTCAGCCGATCGTGCTGGTGAAGAAGAACCGCGCATGGAAAATCGACCTCCGCAAGAGCGTTCCGCCGCGTGTCCGGCAAAGCCTCTACGAAGTCTATCGGCGCGCTCGCAAGGCCGAACGGAAAGCGCGCTGAAGACCGGGCTCAGCGGATCGTGAACGGGGTGACGTCGATCCGTTCGCCCGGTTCCGCCTGCTTCAATGCCTCCCGCAGACGTTGAAGCTCGGGCGGGTGCGGATTCAGCGCAAGGGCTGCAGCGACCGTCCGAAGAGCCGCGTTCGTGTCCCCAACTCCTGCAAAATACAGGGAGTCCGTGTAGTGCCGCCAAATCAGCTGAACCTCGCTGTGCTCGTCGATCGGCTGCCCGATCCGCTGGTATAGGCTCGCCCAGAGTTTCGCGTGCTCGCGCATCGCTCCCGCCTCGTCCGTGTCGGTCGTGTCCGCCGTCAGGACGCGATGGTACAGGTGCTCGGGAACGACCAAGTCCATCATCTCCCGGGTGACGCGCACGTCCATCTCGACGTAGACCGGCCGCAGGGATGCGAGACTCTGAAGCTCCGGCGCGCTCAATGTTCCATCGAGTGCGTAGCTGCGCAGCAGCGCTTTCAGCTCCGGCTCATCTCGCACGAACCGGTCGATGAGCTTCGGGTAGCTCAACAAGGGAAGCGGGATCATCGTCACGTCAGGGCGATTGAGCTCTTCCGCTTCGCCGCCCCAGTATCGAAAGATTGTCTGCGGGTTGTGCGCGAGCACGACCGAGCGCGCCGGCAGCGCGCGGCGCAGACCATCGTCGAAGACGTCGGTGTCTGCGAAGCTGGCGAGCGATGATGCCTCGGCGGAACGAACGAACTGAAACGCTGAACCTATGACGACGAGCGCGCCCAGTACCGGCGCGAGTCGAGCCCTGTTGGGGGCTGCCTCTGCCAGCGCCGAGAGCAGGACTCCGAAGGCGAAAGCGGCGAAAGCGGCAAGCGCCGCGTAGGAGAGCATGAAGTACGCGATGGCATCCGGATTGCCGCGGACGAAGCCCAGCATCGCCCGGCCGAGCACGTACACCAGCCAGAGGGTGAGCCAGAACAGACCGTATTTCCTGCTGTCTTTCACCCGGAGCATGAAATACGCGCCGAGGAGAGCGACGGCGAGCATCAAGGGGTGCAGGTTCTCCGCGGTGGCGATCAAGACGTCCGCTAGCGTCTCCCCAAAAGGCGCAACCACCTCTGGCGAGACGCTCTTCTGAAACGCCTGCGCGCTGACCACCCAAGCGAAACGACCGAAGCTCGAGGGATCTCCGAGATTGAGGAAGGGCTCCTTGAGCGCTCGCAACGGCAGGTAGAGATAGGTCAGCAAGCCAGCGCTCACGAACGCGGTCGACCAGGCAAAGGGTCGCCAGCCCCAGGTCTTCGCGATCCCGAAAAAGAGCCAAAGCGAGGGGATGATCGCGAGCAACGCGATGTAGTGATGGTTCGCGAGCGCGAGACCGAGCACCAGAGCCGCCTGGTAGAGCGGCCGCACGTCCCCTCCTTCTCCTGAAGTCGATACGCGGAGCAGACGTTCTACCCCGATGCATAGGAGCGCGGCTTGAAGGGCGTACACTTCCGGACGAACGGCTTGAAACCACCAGCCCTGGCTTCCGACGACCCACCAGGTCGCGGCGAGCGCCAGCGGGAACCGAAGCGACGGCCGAATGGCGTCGGTGACTTTCAGGCTGCTCTCGATGGCGAAGCAGAGCGCCGCCGCCGCGATCGAAAGCAGGATTGCGCAGATCACCGCGGCCCGAAACGAAAGCGCACCGAACGGCAAGACGTTAGCCAGGCCGAGAACGACTGCCGCCAAAGGATGCCCAGGAGGATGCGAAATCCCGAAATCGGCGGCCACTGCCACGAACTCCCCGCTGTCGAGCCAGTGCGCATACCCGGACGCGGTGCTCAGGTAAGCAAGAAGCGGCGGAATCCCCGCCAAAAGACCTTTCCCCAAGCTCGATCGCACTACCGGCGCATCATCGAACGGGCGTGCGATCGGGTCAATTCACTGGTCAAGAAGGACCGACAGCGCCGTTGTCGTACCTCGCCGCACCAAGTGATCGTGACATAGTCAGCTGATGGCGAAGCGCGCGAAGAAGCTTTGGTTGATGAAGAGCGAGCCCTCCACCTATTCGATCGAGGACTTGGAGCGGGACGGGTCCGAGCCCTGGGATGGGGTGCGCAACTATCAGGCGCGGAACTTCATGCGCGAGATGTCCGAAGGGGACTTGGTGATCTTCTATCACTCGAACGCGAAGCCACCGGGGGCCGCCGGCGTGGCTCGAATCTCCCGTGAGGCCTACCCGGACCCGACTCAGTTCGACGAGAAGAGTAAATACCACGACCCGAAATCGAAGAAGGAAGACCCGCGTTGGTCCCTGGTCGACGTCGAGTTCATCGAGAAATTCGACGAGACCATTCCCCTCCAGACCCTCAAGGACGACCCTGCGCTCGAAGGAATGGTCGTCACGCAAAAGGGGTCACGACTCTCGGTGCAACCCGTCGAAAAGAAGCACTTCAAGCGCGTTCTGCAGCTGGCCGGAGCAAAGACGAGCTTGCGCTAGCGCTGGTATTCCGGAGTCAAACCCAGAGATCTGTCGCCGAGACTTCGTCACCCTTCACCGTGAGTCTCACGTGGTGCCGCTTCTTCACTCCGTCGTGCTTCTGGTGCCTCGGGACCTCGGCGGCGTTCACGTAAAGGACCCCGTCTTGCTCGATTTGCCCTGGGCGCCGTCGTCCCGATTTCGTCTTTCTATGCATGTGGCCCGCGACTGCGGCGAGCACCGCAAGGCCTTTGGCTTTTGCGTACGCGACGGCCTCTTCGAGATCTCGGTCGCCCCAGTCCTCTTCCTTGCGTCGAAAGTCACAGCCCCAAATCGAGCTCGCGCGATCGCCTAAGCCCGTCGGCCCGTTGTGCGCGAGAAACAGGATCGGCGCCTCGTCGCAGCTGTCGATGAGAGCTTTCAAGCGCGCAACCGAGGCGTCCATCGAGTCGACGCCGTACTGCTTCTGGAGGTGCCGAATGCAGGCCAGACGCCGGCCGCCGATCGAATGCGGCCTGCCAACCACGATGTTCAAGGGCACTCCCCTCAAGCTAACCCGGCGTCGGTTGTACGCGAGAAGTTCTACGTCGCCGAGCGCGCGGTCCAGGCGTGCACAGCGGCGCTCCTGGCCCTGGCAGAATGCGTTTCGAAACCGGTGAGCGCGCGGCGCGATCTCCGCTCCGAGCTGAAATGCATGGAGCCCGTCGTGGTTTCCAGGAATGCATATCGCGGGCATCCTCAGCCGGCGAAGCGAGCGAGCGACCCGCCAGCCCCGCACCTGCGTGTACGCCGCCAGATCGCCAACGAACAGGAGAAGGTCGTACCCGGCGCGGTTGAAGAAAGCTACGTCCTCTTCGTCCCAATGGAGATGAACATCACCGATCACCGCGATTTTTGCTGCTTGCGTGGCGTCGTCGTTCATGGGACGAAACTTAGCCGACCGCGCGCCGTGGGCGAGCGGGAAGGTTACCTACGATGACAACCGCCACCATCAAGCGACGCGAGCCTGCCCTGGTCCTCGTTCTAAGCATTCTCAGCTTGGGCCTTTACCTGCCGTTCTGGTACCACGGCATCTACCAAGACCTCAAAGCCCTCAACGGGCGCACGCCTACCGGCAACGGGTTCTGGCTCGACTTCCTCTTCGTGATCCTCACCTTCGCCATCTACGGCATCTGGGTCGACTACCAAATCTCGCAACAGATCGCCGAGTTCGAAGAGCGCAACGGCCTCGGCCCCGGGCAAGACACCTCGATCGTCGCGGTCATTCTCGACGTGGTCGCCTACGCGACTGCGTTCTGGACCAACTTCGTCACCAGTGCGATTCAACAGGATCAGATCAACCGCATCGTGGACAAGCTCGAGTCACGCCTCGAGAGCGACCTCGGCGTCCCGGCCTGAGCGCGAATGTCGGCTCCCCCACTGCTCGCGATCTTCGTCGGAGGGAAGTCGAGCCGCATGGGGACCGACAAGGGCCTCCTTCCCGTACCGGGTAGTGGCGTGCCGATCGTCGAAGCCTTGGTTGGACTCGCTCGCGACGTAGGGTTCGAGCCGGTGCTCGTCGGCGCGGCTGAGCCCTACACAGAGCTGGCCGATGGCGTCCTCCGGCTCGACGACGACCCTCCTCTGGCCGGCCCGCTCGCTGGCTTGCAAGCCGCAGTTCGCCACGCCCTGAGCACAGGCCGAAGTCAGTTCGTGACCGTCGCCTGCGACATGCCCTGGCTGAGCGGTGAAGCGCTCGAGCAAGCGCGTGACCATCGCAGCGGCGCCGTGGTGGTCGCTCCCCGCCGAGGCCCAGATTCCCCCTGGGAGCCGATGCTCGCCCGCTACGATGCCGTGAGGCTTGCCGACGTACTTCGAGAGGCGATTTCGCGAGGCGAGCGCTCTTTCCAGAAGCTCTTCGCGCTGCTCGAGATCGAGGCCTTGCCGCTCAGCTCGGCCGTCCAGCGCGCCCTCGACGACTGGGATCATCCCGAGGACCTCTCTCGATAGGCCTAGGCGCGAGCGGCCTGCTAGGCTCCGGCACCATGACCGACATGGCCCACGCGCTTCGCGACACGCTGCTCGCGCTCACCCGGATCCCGAGTCCGATCGGCGAGGAAGCGGAGCTTTGTGATCACGTCGAAGAGCGCCTCTCGGCTAGCCTGGGCGCCGAGACGATCACGCGTTTTCACGACAGCCTCATCGTGCATGCGGCGCAACGAAAAGACGCTCCGCGCATCGCCCTGGTAGGACACCTCGACACGGTTCGCACGCGGCACGACGGGCCGCCTAGGGTCGAAGGAAACCGGCTCTACGGCGCCGGGGCAGCCGACATGAAATCCGGGCTGGCGATCATGATCGAGCTCGTCGAACGCATGGATCTGAGCGCCCTGCCCTGCGACCTGACTCTCATCTTCTACGAGCGCGAAGAAGGGCCATTCGAGGAAAATCGACTCGGCCCGATTCTCGATACACACCCCGATCTGCACGAGCTCGACCTGGCGGTTTGTCTCGAGCCGAGCGACAACCAAATGCAGCTCGGCGCGATGGGCTCGATCCACGCGACCCTCACGTTCATGGGCAGAACCGCTCACAGCGCCCGTCCCTGGCAAGGAGAAAACGCCCTCTACAAGGTCGCCAACTTCATCGCGGCCCTCGAGCGGCGGGAGCCCCACGACGTCGAGCTCGACGGTTATGTCTTCCGGGAGGTCATGACACCGACCGTCGTCCAGGGCGGGGGTCCCCGGAACGTCGTCCCCGGCGAGGCGGAGCTCAACGTCAACTACCGCTTTGCCCCCGGTCGCACCCCCGAAGAAGCCTTCGCCGAGCTCCGCGAGCTCGCAGGTGAAGAGTGCAAGATTCACGCGACCGACCTGTCACCGGCAGGACACCCGCACGCGAGCGACCGCTACATCCAGCATTTGATGCGATGCGGAGTCAACGGCGTTCGCAGCAAACAGGCCTGGACCGACGTCGCGCGCTTCGACGCGATCGGAGTCCCGGGCGTCAACCTCGGTCCGGGCACGGCTGCGCAGGCGCACCAGCCGAACGAGTACACCGAGCTCGACCACTTGCTCGAAGGCTACGCGATCTTCGAACGCTTCTTCGAGAAGACCGTCGACAATCCACTCTATTGAGCGGGCTCTACTTCTTGCACTCGCCGAAGGCTTTGAACGATCGCGCGGGCGAGGTAGACCGGGCGATCACCTCGGCTGTGCTCTTCGGCCCCACTGAGAGAGACAGACGCGGTTCCGGATCGACATCGGTCCAAACCTCGCACTGAAGAGCGAAGTCACAGCGATTCGTGACCACCACGACGTGCTTGTACGCAAAAGCCCCGTACCGCGCCTCGCCGTACACGCTGTAGCAGTTCTGGACGGGCTGCGCGTCCTCCTCGCCCAACGCGGGTAGCGCAGTGCTGAGAACGACAAATGCGGTGAACAAGCTTGCAACGACGGCTTTCATGATGACTCCCATTGTCCGGTATTACCGACGCCGCGCAAGTAATGGCTATTCAC
>JBLYYU010000095.1:0-8440 GCA_048550275.1 Polyangiales bacterium | reverse complement strand
GTCGTGATGGGCCCGTCCGACTCCGACGACTGGCCTGCGGCTCCGGCTGGCGACGGAACGCGCGGCTTCGATTCGCTTTTCGTCGGGATCTTCGACACCAACTTGCAGACCGACTACCTCCGCTGGATCAGCGGCAGCGTGCACGATCATCCGACCGCGCTCGCGATCCACCCGAGCAGCTACGAGGTCTACATCGCCGGGGCTACCAACTCGACAGACTTCCCGGAAACCGAAGGGGGCATTCAAGAGAGCAACGCGGGACTTTTTGACGCTTTCGTCGCACGGCTGAGGCCGGATCTTTCCGACATGTTGCAAGCGACGTACCTAGGCGGTTACAGCGGAAGCGAGGTCGAGGTTTCGCTGGCGATCGATGCGGCGGAAGGCATCTACCTCACCGGTCGGACCAACTCGGGCAATCGAGGCACGATCGACGACGACAATTGGCCGATCGAGCTCATGGCACCGGTCGCGACACCGCAGAAAGACTTCGGTGGCGGCATCGAAGACCTTTTCGTAGGCCTGCTCAACCCCGAGCTCACGGTGCCCCGAATGGTCACGTACCTCGGGGGCAATGGCATCGAATCGAGTCATGTGCCCCGCCTGCTGATCCACCCGAGCGACGGCACGGTCTACGTGGCGGGAAAGACGGCGTCGGACGACGCGGATTCGGATCAGGGCATCCAGTGGAGCCCCGGTGTGTTCATCGCCAGATACACACCCGAAATGGACTCGCTCCAATCCTTCGCGACGCTGACGGCATCGGACATCGACGACATCCTGTTTCACTCCTCGGGGAGTCTGTACGTCCTCGGAACGACCGCCGACACACTGCCTACGGCCGAGACCCTCGATAGCCTGCAAGACGAGTTCGGCGGCGGCTTCGGCGACGGCTTCGTCGCTAGCTACGACTCCAACCTGGTGTTGACGCGCGCGACCTATCTCGGTGGCTCCGACCGCGAAGGCGGACAAGCGTTCATCGAGCATCCGGACTCCGGGGCGCTCTACGTCACCGGGTACACCAACTCGGTCGACTATCCGCGCACTGCCGGTGGTGCCCAGTCGAGCAACCGGGGCTTCCAAGAGGGCTTCGTGGCGAGGCTCGCCGCGGACCTCAGCAACCGGGGCGAGTCTCAGTCTACGTACTACGGCGGCTCCGCGAGCGATTCGTCGAGGGTCTTGGCCATCGACCCCGATCTGGGCGACGTCTACATTGGCGGCGTGACCGACTCCTCGGATCTGCTCGGCATGGGTGGCGCCGCACAGCCGGACTCGATCCTCGACCCCGAGGCGTTCGTCGCGCTCTTCGATCCGACCCTCGCCGGAGGCAGCGCGCCGGAAATCAATGTCGTCCCACCCTCACACGACTTCGGGCAAGTCGCCGTCGGTTCGAGAAGCGGCCCCTTCGAGCTCACGATCGAGAACATCGGCACCGCGGACCTGATCATTCAAACCATCAGCAACTCCGATGCGACCAATTTCATCCTGGTCGCCAACGGCGGGAGCAATGGCTGCAGCCCGGAGCGGCCGCTCGTGCTGGCTCCAGCGGCGAGCTGCTCGTTCACGGCCGAGTTCGCCCCGAGCGCGGCCGCATCTCTCGCGGCCGAAGTGACCATCGAGTCGAACGACTTGGACGAAGGTGATCTCGAGGTTCCACTGAGCGGAGTTGGGACGAGCGGCAACGGCGGTCAGACCGACGAGCCCGAAAGCTGTGGCTGCATGGTGCCGGGAGGACCCGCCGCGCCGGGTCCACTCTCGGTCCTCGTCGGACTGGGCCTCGTAGCGCTGGCCTGGAGAAGGCTTCGCCGCCGGGTCAGGTAGCCGGGGTCAAACGGAGCGCCGAAGCGCGGGGATCTTTGTCGTTCGCGAACAGTTACCAGGCGCCGGTCCCCGGGTCCCCCTTGAACGGACCCACGACGTCCGGCGTGATCCAGCCTCCGTAGAAGTCGCCCGCCTGGGGCTCGACCCGATGCTCGTCGACGTAGCACTCCAGCTTGCTCGGATAGAAGCTCAGCGCTCCTATGATTGCGACGTAGCGCGTGAAGGGCCGGTCGTAGCTCCACGCCACCTTGGGGACGACAACCCCGTGGTGGTTGAGCGACCAGTACCGGGCGGACCCTTTCCACTCGCACAGGGACGCGCCTCCCGCTCGTTCGAGCAACTCCATGCGCACGTCGTCCGGTGGGATGTAGAACGTGGGTGGGCTCGCGGTCTCCAGAATCCGGACCGCCCGACGCGTCTCGGCGATGACTTCGCCCTCGTGGAGGATTCGCACGAGGCGCGAGTCCGCCGCGATTGCCGGCGGTCGCGGGTAGTCCCAAACCGACTCCTGCCCGGGGCCGGGCTCGACGGCCCAGTCCGGACGGCCCTCGCCACGATGTTGCCAGTGCGCACGCGCATCCTCGAGGTCGCTCTCCTGCATCTACCGTGGTTAGAGCCGCGGTGGGCGATCGGTAGTCCGAAACGCGTCAGGAAGAACAAAGGCCCTTGTTTCGGCGAGCCGCCCTGCCTCGCGTGTGACGACGAAAGCGAGTGCATCGATGGCGCTTGCACCCCGCGAACTGAGCCTGCGCACAATCGTGCTCGACCGTTCGCCGGGCTAGTAACCGCCGCCGCGCTGGAACCGCTTCCATGCGTTGCAGGGCGTGCCGTAGCGCGTGTCGATGTACTGGAGGCCCCAGGCGATTTGCGGCCACGGGTTGCGTCGGTGGCTCACGCCATACCTGTCGCCCATCTTCTTCATCTTGTCGCACGGGTACGACTGAGGGATGCCGCACGCTCCGGTGCGCTTGTTCACCGCGCGGTGATCCCAGCGACTCTCCTTGGTCCAGAGCCGATCGAGGCACTGGATCTGTGCTGAGTTGTTCCAGTTCGCGTAGCTCTTTCGAATCATGTCGCGAGCCAAGTCTTTGTTCTGCGACGGGCTGTTGTCGGCAGCGCTTCGGACATCGCGGGCGTGACTCTCACCGGCCGCATCGGACGCCGTGTGCCCCGGGTCGTTCTTGGAGCACGCGAACGACAGCAGAACGGCAACCAACGCGGCGTTCCGAAATCTCCGAGATGCCTTGAATCGCATGACGAAATGCTAGGCGATGCAAGGGGTGCGCGCACAGTTCCGGCTCGCGCCGAGGTCCTCCGACACGAGGGCAAGCAAAGAGATCGCACCAAGAGATCACACCCACTCTGCCCGACGCCACGAGAACTACGCCTTGCGCGGCCGCGGGCAAGGGGTGAGAATCCGGGCATGCGCCGAATTTCGCACGTCTGCGCGCTCGTGTTGGGGGGCTTCATCGCCGCTGGTTGCGCCGAGGCCTCGATTGGTGGAAGCGCTGGCGCCGGCGGAAGCGCTGGCGCCGGCGGAAGCGCCGGCACCGGCGGAAGCGCTGGCACCGGCGGCACGGGCGGTGAAGCCGGCGACGGAGGCACCGGCGGAAGCGCTGGCAACGGTGGCGCGGGTGGTGAAGCCGGCGCCGGCGGAATCGGCGGCAGCGCGGGGAGCGCTGGCAACGGTGGAATGGGCGGTGAAGCCGGCGCAGGTGGAATCGGTGGTAGCGCGGGGAGCGCGGGCAACGGTGGCGCGGGTGGCGAAGCGGGCGCCGGCGG
The DNA here is from genome assembly GCA_048550275.1 of Polyangiales bacterium. Taxonomy (GTDB): domain Bacteria; phylum Myxococcota_A; class Polyangia; order Polyangiales; family Houyiibacteriaceae; genus SG8-38. The sequence goes on along the minus strand of JBLYYU010000095.1, from coordinate 4,840 downwards.
AGTCGGTGGTAGCGCCGGGAGCGCGGGCAACGGTGGCGCGGGTGGTGAAGCGGGCGCCGGAGGCATGGGCGGCAGCGGCGGCGGTACCAGCATGGTCTCCCACCTCGATGTCCAGGCCTACATTCCCGGTCTCGATCGTCCGTGGGACATCGCCTGGCTTCCCAACGGAACGGTCGTCGTCACCGAACGGCCCGGACGCATCAACGTCTACGTCGATGGGATCGCCGAAACGCCGTTCATCATCGAGCCGGCCGATCTCGTCGCGAACGGCGAAGGCGGCATGCTCGGCCTCGAGGTCGATCCGAGCTTCGCGACCAACGGCTACCTCTACGTCTGCATGTGCTCCGATGCCAGCGGCGCCAACGACGTCCGCGTCGTCCGATACCAGCTCGCAACCCCAAATGGCGAAAGCGTGCTGGGCCGCACCGACATCGTCACCGGCATGCCCTACAGCTCGGGTCGGCACAGCGGCTGCCGCCCGCGCTTCGGGCCGGATGGTTACCTCTGGGTCGGCACGGGCGATGCCGCGATCGGAACCACCCCCCAAGACGACGCGTCGCTCGGCGGCAAGGTCCTGCGCATCGACCGAGACGGAACCGCTGCGCCCGGGAACGACAACGGCGTGATCTTCTCGAAGGGACACCGCAACATTCAAGGCATGGCCTTCCGCGGCTCGGACGATCTCGGGGTTTCCGCGGAGCACGGCCCAAGCATCGACGACGAGGTCAATTTGCTGGTCCCGGGTAACTTCGGGTGGGATCCGGTCCCCGGTTACAACGAAGGCGTGCCGATGACCGACACGGTCAAGTTCCCGAGCGCCGTCGAAGCGATCTGGTCGAGCGGCTCGTCGACGCTGGCCCTGTCGGGGGCCACGTTCATCGAGGGCAGCCAGTGGGCCGACTGGGACGGCGTCTTGGCCGTTGCAACCCTTGCGACGCGGCACCTCCACATCTACTTCGTGGACGCCGGCGGCAACGTCACCGACGACCTACGCGTAATCGAAGGCGATGAAGGCCGGCTCCGCTCTCCGCGACAAGGCCCCGACGGTGCACTCTACATCACCACCGACGGTGGCAGCGGGGGGGGCGAAGTCCTTCGCGTGACGCCGGTGCTCACCCCCTAGCGCCGAGCCGCTCCCAGACGACCGGCGGAGATCCCTTCTCCGAGAAATCCATCGAGGCGCCGGTCGCTCACGCTACTGCAACGTACTCGATCCCTCCGGAGTCGAAGCGCCCGTTGCCGCTTCCGCAGCAAGCGCCGGTCCAGTACGGAGTGACGCACATTCGAGAGAAAGCCCGGGGACGCGAGTAGTGAAGGAACATTTCCTCCGTTTCGCAGCCGATCATCGATTGCGTGATTGCGCTCGATGGCACTTGCCGGAGTACGTTGTTCCAGGTGCGGCGAAAGCCGTGGAGGGTGTCCGTCTGTTTCTGACATCGGCTGGCTGAATAAGTTGGCGCCCCCGGAGGGTCTATGCCAGCCTCGCAGCCTCGATGAACGCCCGCTCGACGACGGCTTCGATACGATGGCGGCCCTTCCTAGCGCTTGTCGCAGTCGGTGTGCTCGCCGCGTTTCGGGGCTTGTCGGGTGCGTGGGTCGCCGACGATTTCCACATGCTGAAGAGTCCCCTCTACGGCGACTGGGATCAGGTTTGGCGCGTGTTCGAATATCATTCGGGACACTACTTTCTCGGTCGCGGTGAGGTCCTCTCGCCGACGGCCTCGGGTACCTATCGACCGATCACGATGCTCACCCTGTTGGTCTCCCATGCGCTCGTGCCCGAGCCTTGGCTGCACCATCTGGTGAGTTGGCTGATGCACGTCGCCACGAGCGCCGTGCTCTACGTCGTGCTGTTGCGACAAGATGCGTGGGTGACGGGGTCGCGAGGCCGCGAGGTGGCGCTCTTGCTCAGCGGGCTGTTCCTGCTCCATCCGGTCATGGTCGAGACCTACGTCTGGATCAACGGTCGCTCGGATCTCCTCGCCGGGCTCTGCCTCGCGGTTCTCGCGCTTCTGCTCTCGTGGCGCCCCGAAAGCGACGCCAAACGATACGCGTTGATCGCCTGCGTGGCCTTCCTGGGGGCCGGATCGAAAAGCACGTTCCTTGTAGCGTCGGTCGCCCTCTGGATCGGATCTCGCGATCGATTCGGCGAGTCCGCGCGTCCGTGGCCTATCGGGCTTCTCATCGTGGCAGGCTTCGTGCCGGTGCTGGTCGGGCGGCTCCTCTTCGTGCCGTTCAAGGGCCAGATGGGAGCGTCCGAGGGCATCCTCACCGATTGGAGCGCCTGGAGCCGAACACCGCGGCTAGTCGCGATGGGGAGCGACGCCCTCCTCGGCTTCCGCGCCGAGGCAATGCAATCGCTAGCGTGGGCTTTCGAGCAACCGCCCTCGGTAGGCGAGTGGATCGGGGGCCTGGTCACGTTGGCCTCGATCGCATTCCTGGCGTGGCGCCGAGATCGTGGCGGCCTAGCCTTCCTCTTCGGCGGGATGCTCACCCTCGCTCCGTGCGTCGTCGTTTCCAAGTCGATCTGGATGGGCTTCGATCGTTACCTGTACATGCCCGCCATCCTCTTCACGCTCGCGGGCGCTCCATACGCAACGCGGATCGCCACGCGATTGCTCCGGTGGCCGGTGCTCGGACGCGTGGTCGCGGCGGCGTTGGTCCTGGTTGCGGTGATGGGTACGTGGGTCGCGAGCGCGAGCTACGCGAACCAGTTCGCCTATCAACGCGCCATGCTGTCGGAGCGGCCGGCGGATTCGACCGTACGATTCTTGGTAGCAAAAATCGCGAACGACACGGGTGACGTCGCAGCCGCACGCCAGCTGATCCGTGAGATCCCCTCGCCCCCGTGGCCTCAGGCCCTGATCATGCCGGCGCTTGCGCTCGCGGGCGAGCTCTCCGACGCCGAAACGATGAACGTTGCCATCGAGTACGGGCTTGTGCGGTACCCGGAGGATGCTGACCTGCGTGCGTACGGGATGCGCCTGCGGTACATGCAGGGCCGCTTCGAGGAAGCGCTGGATCTGGCCTCCTCCATCGGGCCCAACGATGCCCCCTGCGAACAGGTGCGGCTGCAGCTACGCATTTGGACACTGGACACAACGCATCCCGACACGCGGCACCGCGTCGGCGAGGTCGCGAAACGGATGCAATGCGCGGGCGATCTCTAGAAAAGGCCTCGCGGCGGAACGTGGCGGACCGCCAACCCGGGTCGGGTGCTGCCGCTTGTGGATTCGAGGGGAGTTTTGTAGCGTCGGGCGATGCGACGTCTCGTACTCATCATCCCGCTGTTGCTTCTCTCTGCCCGATGTTCCTGCGATCCGAACAGCACAGAGGGGAGCAATTGCATTCGAGACGATCAATGCTCTTGCCCACCGGGCGAAGTCGCATCGTGCGAGCCAGGGGACCGGTCCATGCCTCTCGGCCCCGAGAACCCAGGGGAGTGCGATTGCGAACGCTTGCCACCCGATGGCGGCTCGGTGAGCGCGGACCCGGGTCCGCAGGACATCATCGAGGGCATACTGGGCACACCCGTCGTCGACTTCCTCCAGTATACGGAGTTTAGGCCCACGGGTGTCGAGACCGCCAACTCGAACCCCGACATCGCGCCGCGCGTCCCATTCGCGTTTGGAGACGTCGCGGAAACCGGCGCCTTGCTCGAGCAGCTCGATGCGGCAGAGCTCGAGCGACTCGACGCTCTCTTCCTCGACGGCGGAGCCTTCTCGATCCTAGGAACCTCGACACGGCACAAAGCCCTCTCACTCGACCCGGAGGTGCCTGCGACCTTGGAGGAGGGGCTGTACCTCTTCGTCTGGCAAACCATGCTTGCGCCGATCCCGATCAGCGATTCGACGCAGCTTTTGCAATACGCGTTCGTCGCCGACCGGGATCGCCAAGTGGTCAACAACTATCGAGGTCAAGAACCGTTCGAGGACGACTACTTCGATGCGACCGACCTATGGTTCGTGCTCGAATACGACCCCCAGGGGGGATGGGTGTTCGAAGTGACGGACGCGTTGAACGGCGCGCTCACCCCGCGGGCCAGCGCAGCGCGCGGCATTCTTAGCGGCGCCACGAACATGTTCGTGATCCCGGTCTCCGAGTTTGACGGGAGTAGTACCATTGCGGCCCGTTGGACCGCATTCGCGCACGAGGGTGATTTCGGGCAACAAGGGGGCCCTTGGTCCGGTGATCCAACACCGCCGGTGGGTACCTTATTAGAACAGATTTCGTTGAGCCCCGTGCCGTAGCCACAACCCCCGACCAAGAAGAGATAAGAGATCCGACCGAGGTCGGCGGTACGCCACGATGTTCGGACCGGCTCCAGACAAGAGATGACCAGCCGTCGACGCGTGTGCGACGCCTGCACGAAGGGTCGAATCGGCACATCCGTAGCGGAAATCGACGACGCAGGTGTGATTGCGCCGCACTTGGAACACCGCGGCCGTTACCGTGAACGCAACTTCGCGTCGCCGCCTTCCTCGGCAGCCGCGAAGGGCTCTATTTCTGTGCGCGCCTACGGCCCTGGGCCGCAGCGCGCCCCATGACACACACGCATCCACCAGGTGCCCGCCGGGAAGCATGCGGTGCGGTCACCGGCCATCCAACGACCAAGCGCCCGTTCGTACTGCGCCTTGAAAGCGCGAAGTCGCCTGACCGCCTCGGTCGCCGCCGCTCGATTTCCTGCCGCCGCGAACTGCGGGTTGAGGCTCCCGAAGACTTCGTAGCTCGAGGCGCGCTTGGTGTGCGGCACCTTCAACACACGCCGCGGACCGATGAAGGTGCGACCGGTGCGCCGGGCCTCGTTCCAAGCCCGGTGCTCCCGGTGTCGTACGCGCTC
>JBLYYU010000094.1:0-2558 GCA_048550275.1 Polyangiales bacterium | reverse complement strand
GGACAGGTATCGATGAGAACACGTCCAAAGAACACGAACAGAACGCGTTACCGGACATTCTTAGGACAACGTCACAAATCCCGTTGCCCGACGTGAATCGGGAGCTTGCGGAACTCTGGACGCTGCACTTGAGGTTCGCAGCGGCGCAGTGCGATGAGGAACAATCGTAGTGGCACGCACGCTCGCTAGTTGCCGCGAAAAGACGGGTTTGAGCGGATGGCCGTGCTGTGGCAGGAGCCTGATACGATGGAGCACGAAGAGCTCACGATCCATGGCAGGCGCCTGAAGTATCGACTTGCTGGCAGAGGCCCGCTCGTGCTGCTTGTTCACGGGATGGCCGGCAGCGCAACGACTTGGAAGCAGGTCATGCCCGCACTGAGCGAGCGCTTCACCGTGTTGGCCCCGGACCTGTTGGGTCACGGTAAGTCCGACAAAACCAAGGGCGACTACTCGCTTGGCGCCGTGGCTTCCACGCTACGCGATTTGATCGTGGCCTTGGGATACAAACGAGCCACGGTGGTCGGGCAGTCCTACGGGGGTGGGATCGCGATGCAGTTTGCCTATCAGTACCCCGAGCGCTGTGAACGATTGGTGCTGGTCGATGCCGGTGGACTGGGTTCCGAAGTCAATCCGCTCCTACGAATGCTCACGCTTCCTGGTTCGGAGGCAGTTCTACTCGTGGCCTGCGCACCGCCCGTCCGGCGCATCGTCGAAACGATCGGCCGCGTCACGCTCCGCAAGAAGCTCGAGAATGCGACCGTGATTCCCGAGCTCTGGCGGAGCTACGCTTCGCTCGGGGACGTCGAGGCGCGTCGCGCCTTCCTGCGTACGCTGCGCGCCGTCATCGACCCACGTGGTCAATCGGTGAGTGCGACCGATAAGCTCTACCTGGCCGCCGGGATGCCGACGCTCATCATCTGGGGTGCGGAAGATCGCATCATCCCCGTCGAGCACGCCCATGCCGCGCACGCGGCAACCCCGGGAAGCTGGCTCGAAATCATCGAGGGAGTGGGACACTACCCGCACTGCGAGGCTCCCGATCGTTTCGTCGAAGCGCTCACCGAGTTCATCGAATCCACCAGGCCTGCTCGGATCAAGGTGTCACGGAAACGAATCCTTCGGCCACCATAGCCCTATAGCTTAGGCGTCACCTTGTAATTGCCGCGGTCCGAGTCGTATTCGACGCTGATCAGGCCGCGGCTTTCGATGTCCTTCATCAGGTCCGGGAAGCCACGGTACCCGTAGTAGGTCTCGTTGAAGCCCGGATGCACGCGTCGCAGAGTTTGCTTGATCATCGAGCCCCACAGCGTGTCGTAGTCCCGGTCCAGCGACTCGACGGTCTCCATGAAGAACTCTATCGCTTCGTCTTTCTTACTCTTGGGCTTCTTAGGGCTGCGGTCCGGCGTGGTCTTTGGCTCAGCCGCGCGGACCAAATCGTCGTAGTAGATGAACTCGTCGCAGCCAGCGATCAACAAGTCGGAGGTCGACTTCTTGACACCTACGCCGATCACTCGTTTGTCGTTTTCTTTGAGCTTGTTGACCAGCGGCGAAAAGTCGCTATCACCCGAGAGCAACGCGAAGGTGTCGATGTGGTCTTTCGAATAGCATAGGTCGATCGCGTCGACGACCATGTGGATGTCAGCGCTGTTCTTGCCGCTCATCCTGCTTTGCGGAATGTCGACGAGGCCGATGCCTTGACCATGAAACTCGCGCACGGCGCTCTGATAGCGACTCCAGTCGCAGTAGGCGCGCTTGTAGACAATCCGACCTTTCTCGAGCAAGCGCTTCAGGACGAGCTCGATCTGGAAGCGCCCGGACTCGGTGACTTGCGCGCCGATGGCCAAGTTCTCGAAATCGACGAAGACGGCAATTAGCGGCTCACCAGGCATGCAACACATCTAGTAGTGGCTACTAGCCTCTGCAAGAGGGGCGCGCGGCGCACCGCGGAGGTTCTGCGTCGATGGGCCACACTCCACCCTTTTGACCGTTTCCGCTGGCCATGGCTTGCCCCTGGGAGGAGACTATCAAGATGCGCCCCGTGCCCGTTACGAAGACGTCCGCGCGCTTCCTGCCCGATCCGACCCGGCTGATCACGAAGCCGTTCGCGCCCGGAAGCGAACGCGATCGCCGTAAGCGTGGCGCTTCCCGGCGTCGTTCATGGCGATGACTCCGCAGTCGATGCCTGGGAACGTCGCCGAGATCGCGTCCGCCAGGTCGGCCGTGAACGTGGCGATCCCGCACCGCCGCGGAAGATGATTTCCGAGCAGCGCTACGCGGCGGACTGCTCCGGAGCTCTCGTCTTGCTTCATGCACTGTCGCACGGGCGCGGCGGCTTGTCTTGCCGCATGCAACCCCCCGCAACTCGATGATTTGCCTAGGCGCTGCCGCACATTGGATGCTAAGGTTGGATGTGGGTGAAATCTGCATAGCTGGCATTTTGCGAAGCGCGTGGAGCACCTTCCGTCTCGATGCAATCCGTGGAGTCGTCCAACAGACGATCTGTGATCTTGAGGAATTGGGTGCCGGTCAAGTGCTCGGACGGGAGCCTTCCCGATCAG
>JBLYYU010000093.1:0-6063 GCA_048550275.1 Polyangiales bacterium | reverse complement strand
GGATCCCTGATGCGTTTGCTTGTCGTTCTGATAACCCTCTGTTCGGCGCTGCCGCTCACGGCGTGTTCCAGTAGCTCCTCGGTCGCTGCGCCCGACGCCCTCGGGCCCTTTGCCGTCGGCCATGCATCCTTCGACCTCGTCGACGGCACCCGTGACGATCGCCCTCTGCGCGTCGACGTCTGGTACCCAGTCGACGAAGCCGACGCGAGAGACGAGCCTGCCACCGAGTATCTACTTCTCGACCCCCTTGGCTTGCCTTCGGATGTGGCGGTCGACGACCTCCCGGTGTCCGGTCGCTCCGGGCAAACCCTACTGGTCTTCTCGCACGGCTATCAGAGCATTCGCATCCAGTCCTTCGGCCTGATGGAAGACCTGGCTAGCCACGGCTTCATCGTCGTCTCACCCGAGCACACCGGGAACGCACAGGCCTCGCCGACGGACAGCTTCGACGAAGCAGCGGCCAATCGGGTCCCGGATGTGTCTTTCCTCATCGACGCCATGGTCGCGCGAAATAGGGATCCCGCCGATGCTTTCTTCGGCCGGATCGACGAGGAAGCCGTCGGCGTCCTCGGCCACTCGTTTGGCGGAATGACTTCCGTTGGCATGGCTTCCGGCTGGGCGGGCGCTGCCTCGGATTCGCGAGTGACCGCGATTGCGCCCATCTCGGCTGTATTCGACGGGGAGATGCAGAGCGACGACCGGCCGAGCCCAAATGCCGGGTTCACCGAAAAACAGCTCGCCAGCATCACGGTCCCCGTCATGCTGGTCGGCGGCACCGAGGACACCAACGTCCCGATCGGCAACAATACGCTGGCCTTTCAACAACTGGTCAACGCCCCCCGCGTCTACCAAGTCGACATCATCGGCGCGACCCACAACCACTTCGCCGCGATCTGCCCAATCGCCAACCGGCTCATCGAGCTCGGCTGGGGTCCGGAAGTCTGGCCCATGCTTGGCGCAGGGGACTTGATCGAGCCCTACGAAACGACCTGTAGCGCCGACGCCTTCCCGATCGACGAAGCCTTTCGGCTTCAAAGCCTCTTCGCCGTCGCCTTCTTCAAGACCCACATGCTCGGGGAGCTTGGCTACGAGCAATACTTGAGCACCAGCTTCGTGGAAAACGAACCCTCGGTCGCCATCACTCTGAGGTGAGGCCGCCCGTCGACCGATCGAGCGCTTTTCAGCCTCGTAGCTAGCTCTTGACCTTCGGCATCTGCTGCGACTCGCGAAGTCGGCGCTCGGCTGTTCGCCGCTGGCTCTCGGCCGCGTCGCGGAGCTGCATCGCACCCTTGAGATTCTCGATGAGCTCGGCCTGGTCTCTCAGGCTCTGATTAAGGTGATTGGTGATCACGTCGACGCCCACCACGGCGACTCCGCAGAACACAACGAAGATCGCGGTGATCCGCAACCAATTCATGAACACGGTTGGCTCGTAGAAGCTCGTCGTTTCGACAGTCGCGACGCCCGTAGAGAGCAGGCCTCCGACGATCAGCAAGGTCGCTATATTGACGCTGAGGACGCCCAGCGTGACTCGCCGGCCGAATAGAGTGGACGCGAGCACGCTCTGGCCCGCCAAGATTAGAACGGGCGCACCCAGGTAGCCGACGGCCAACAAAGACAGCAAGCCGATCACATACATGAGTCCGAGGAAGCAAAGCGCCCGTACGGTGTACGGAAGTCGCCGCATGAGAAGCAAGACGATGAAGCCGGCGTAGAGCGCGATCGACCCGCCTAGAACTCGCCAAGCGCCCCGATCGACAGCGTCGATGAGCGTGCGTACGAACGCTGCTCCTCCGATGACGACGGCAACCAGCAGTGAGATGTTGAGCACCCGCTCGCGAAGCTCATGCGCTTCACCGACCACATCTCGATTCAACGATGTGACGCGATTCGTTGCCACTGCGTTCGCATCGTAGCGCCGGATTCCGGGAAGCTCCAGCTCAGCGCGCGAGAACCGACAGAATCCGATCGGTCGCCTTGCCGTCACCGTACGGGTTCCGCGCTTGCGCCATCTCGAGGTATGCCGCCTCGTCGCTCAGCAGGCGCGCGGTCTCCGAGTAGATCCGGTCTTCGTTGGTTCCGACCAGGCGGACGGTTCCTGTGTCGATGCCCTCGGGCCGTTCGGTCGTCTCGCGCATCACGAGGACCGGCTTTCCGAGCGATGGCGCCTCTTCCTGAATGCCGCCGGAGTCGGTCAGGATGATGTGGGCTCGGTTCATTTCCTGAACGAACTCGCGGTATTTCAGCGGCTCGCCGTGGTTCTCTCGCCTATGCGCCGTGACGAGCAGCCGTCGGTTACCCGTCGGCGCCTTGGGCTCCGTCGGAGTCGAGCCGAGCGTTAGAAGGATCGCATCGATGCCTGCGTTGCCCGTCACCTCGATCGCATCCTCACTCACGCCCGCGCGCAATAGGTTGTCTCGCGACAGAGTCGTCGGCGCAAAATGTGCGTCAGCGATCTGTCCGGTCATTCGGCGATTGATCTCTTCAGGATAGGGCTACCGCTTGTTGTAGGTTCGGAGCCCCGCTTCGACGTGTGCGACCGAGATCTGATAGTAGAAGGCGGCTAGGGCGCCGCAAAAAGTAGTGGTCGTGTCGCCCTGGACGATGACCCAGTCCGGCTTCACCTGTCCGATCACGTCGTGAAGACCACTGAGTGCGGCCGTGGTGACATGACGCAAGTCCTGGTTGGGCTTCATGATGTCGAGGTCGAAATTGACCATGATCTCGAACGTTTCGAGCATCTGATCGAGCATCTCGCGATGTTGGCTGGTCGCCACGACCGTGGTCTCAAACTGGTCCGGGCGCTTGCGGGCGCCAATGACGACGAAAAGTAGCGTGGCCCCGCTCTCGCGCACGGCTCTGGCACGCTCCGGCGCTTCGTCCGCGCCAAAGTAGCCATCCGCGATCCCGGAGATCTGGAGCCCTGGGTTTCGCTCCTTCATCCGGTTCGCGGCGGTCTCGATGAGTTCGCGTTTCGCTCCACGAGAATGCACGCCGAACCCTGCGCGCGCAACGAGCGCACGGAGCTCTTCGACGAGGTCGATCGCCGGATCGGGAGCAGCCTCGTTCAGCTCGAGCACCGCCCAAGCCACGCTGGTTTTGCAGGTGTGCGGAGTGTCGAGGTGTGTGTTCTTCGGCCAGGCTCCATCGCCGTCGAGCCGCTCTGCCAACCACGCGGAGGCACTGGCGCCGGCGTCGCGATACCGGTCTTCGCCGGTTTCCCGAAACGCTCGAACGTAGCCTAGGAGCAGCTGACGCGTGTCGAAGACGATGCCGTCCCCGGGCGGACGTGCGGGTTTGCGATCGAGCCATTGGGCTCTTGAACCTTGCAGAGCCAGTCCGAGACACTCCGCGCGAGTCGCCCGGCTTCTGGGTCTCCTAGTCGTTCTAGGTCGTAGAAGGTGACGGCGATGTACCCAGAGGTTTCCCGATAGGGCGGCCGCGAGCCGACCGCGTCGCGAAAGACCCGTCCCAATACAGGAGTCCCCACTTTCAATAATGCCCCATCCCTCGTCGTGGAGGTTTCTCGTATAGACAGCATCGGTTCGCGGTGGCCACAGCCTCAGAACGGTACGGGTCTAGCCTGCTCAAACGCGCCGTACCAAGTCCACTCGAGAGCGCCAAGGACGGAGGTCGGGCGCCCTCAGCGCTCCGTCCGTCGCCACTGCCGTTCTCGTCGACCGAAGAGAAACGAGGCGTAAAGCGGGACCTTCCAGAGGACGTAGAAAGGAACCAGGAGCAGGTATCGGAACGGGATGGCTTCTCGCCCGTAGCGCAGCCAGCCGAGCGCCACCCCGAGCCCGACCAGAATGAACGCCAGCCCCGCGATCCACGCCGGGTAGGTGGGCCCGCCGAAGAACGCGACGATTCCGGCAAGGCCGAGGATCAGCACCAAGAGGCCGACCAAGAGAGCGAGCGGGGGAACGATGATGTCGGCCCCCATGGCGACCAGGCCGGGCCTGCCACGACGAGCGCCTTCAGCGATGAGGCGCGGGCCGTGTTCGAGCAGGGTCGCGATGTGACCGTGCTCCCATCTCGTCCGCTGCTGCATTGCGGCCTTTCGACCGGTGGGAAGCTCGCTTCTCGTTCCAGCGTCGATACAGAGCAAGGGCTCATGGCCGAGGATCGCGAGCTCGATGCCCATCGCGAGGTCCTCGACGATGTTGGCGCCGAGCTCGGGCGCAGCGCGCATGACCTTCCAAGGAAACGCCATGCCTGTGCCGGTGAGGTGACAGGGTTGGCCGAGCCGCCGGAGGCCCCTAGGCCTAACACGATTGCGCACGAGGGTCGCGAGCGCCGAGATCATCGAGAGCGGCGAGCGCTCCGAGGGCTGAAACACGTAGTCGGCCTGGACAGGCCTCCCGGTCTGTATCGTGCGTTCGAGAAGAGCGTCGACCGAGCCTGGCGTGAGCCTGCAATCAGCGTCGACGACGATCACGACATCGGGCGGATTCGATTCGAGGTGAGCGACCCCGAAAGCGAGCGCGTATCCTTTGCCGCGCCGATCTGGGTCACTGCGCTCGATCACTTCGGCGCCTGCCTCTCGTGCGCGTTCCGCGGTCTCGTCACTGCAGTTGTCGGCGATGACCAGGACTCGATCCTGCTCCTGAAGCTGCGACTGGACGTCGGTTACCGTCGGCCCGACGCCTTCCTTTTCGTCGTGGGCGGGTACTAGGATCACCGCCGACACACCTTGGGGTCTCGAAACCGGCTTCTCACCGGGCAGAAAGAGGCTCGCGAAGCACTCTACGAAGAAGATCAGGGCCGGGATCGACAGGATCGCAGCAGCGATTGCGACGAAGATCGCCAGCAGGTTCATCGAAATCACTATAGTCAGATCGAGGTTGAAGACCCAGTCCATCGACTCGGCTGAGCGGCTGAGCGCGCCCGGCGCCCTGGTGGGGGCTCTGCTTACGTGGCACGATCCACTGTAGGACGGGGCGAAGCGGGCGTGCAGTACTACACCGGCGGCAACATATTCAGCCTCGTCGCGTTCTTTCTCTGGATCCCGATCGCGCTCTACGGGATGCGCCGCTGGCCACCCGCCAAAGCGGCGGCCACGCTCTTCTTCGGCGGGATCCTGCTTCTCCCTGAAGTGGTCTTCTTCAAGCCGCCGGGCATGCCCGAGTTCGCGAAGCTGGAAATCGTCTCCTGCTGGATCTTCGTCGGCGCCGTTCTGTTTCATCGGCAGCGCGTGAGGACGGGTCCGAAGAGCAAGGGGATTCGGTTCCTGGTGAGCGCCTACGTCATCGGCGGCATACTGACCATCTTCCTGAATTTCGATGGGTTCCGAGTTGGATCTCGGTTCGTGACCGGACAGGCCCCCTATGATGCCGTGCACTCGGTGCTCATCGCGTTGTTCAGCACCCTGCTCCCGTTCTACATCGGCGCACTGATGTTCCGCAGCTCGAAGGACCTGCGGACGCTACTCAGAACCGTGGCGGTATCCGCGATGCTGTACTCGCTTCTCATGTTCGTCGAGTTCATCATGAGCCCGCAGCTTCACTACTGGGTTTACGGCTTCTACCAGCATGGCTTCAATCAGACGATACGCGCCGGGGGCTACCGTCCAATGGTCTTCATGACGCACGGGCTCGCCGTCGCGCTCTTCATGGCCTTGTCGACTATTGCGGCGGCGTCCCTCCACAAGGGCAAGGTGAGGATTCTGCATTTCCCAGCCTCGGCTGTGACTGCCTATCTCTGGCTGGTTCTAGCGAGCGCAAAGAGCGTGGCCTCCCTGCTCTATACGACGATCGCGGTGCCGATCATCCTGTTCACACGGCCGAAGTACCAGGCAATCTTCGGTACCGCCCTCGTTTGTATCTTGATGGCCTATCCGATCGCGCGCGCAAACGAGTGGATCCCCGTCGACGACCTCAAGGCTTGGGCAGAAGAAGAGTACGGCCACGAGCGAGCCCACTCGATGATGTTTCGATTGGAGAACGAAGAACTGCTGCTCGAGCGCGCGATGGAGCGGCCCTGGTTCGGATGGGGAACCCATTGCAGGGCCTGCATTTTCGAGCCCTGGTCGGGCAACCTTTCGTCGACGCGCGATGGAGAGTG
>JBLYYU010000092.1:0-6562 GCA_048550275.1 Polyangiales bacterium | reverse complement strand
CGAGCGGTACCCGCACTAGATGGCGGTCGTGGTCGGCGACTAGACAAGGGAGCAGGGCGATGCCGGTCCCCGCCACCGTCGCGGAATAGGTTGCCGACACGCTATCGGAACGGAGTGCGACGCGCGCCCCGTCCATTCGGGTTTCGAGCCATTCGTTCTCGCGGCGGAATCCACGCAGGTTCGCGAAGAGAATCATTTGATGTCCCGCGAGCGAGTCCTTCGGAAGCCCGAAGCGATCGACGTAGTCGAGTGACGCGTAGAGCCCGAGATGAATGAAGGAGAGCCGTTTGATGATCAGGTCCTCCTGCGTCGGCCGTGAAAGGCGAAGCGCGATGTCGGCTTCGCGGCGCGCGAGGTTCACATTCAGGCTGGTGCAGTTGAGCTCGAGCTGGATTTCCGGGTACCGTTCGCGGAAATGGCGAAGCTGTGGCGCGATGAAACGCGTCGTGAGCATCTCGGTGGCGGTGAGGCGTACGACGCCTTCCAGTTTCTGGTCTTCACCAGCGACGTCCCTTTCGACGCCAAGCGCCTCACGCTCGATGCGCTCGGCTCGCGGAAGCAAGCGATGGCCGGCGTCGGTTAGCAAATATCCGTTTGGCGTCCGATCGAAAAGACGAGCGCCGAGCTCGTCTTCGAGCTTCACCAGGCGACGTCCAACGGTCGTCGGATCCAAAGACAGGTCGCTGCCGGCCGCGGCCAGAGTCCCGTGGCGGTGCAGGGTCAGGAAGTACCGGACGTCGTCCCAACTGAACATCGGCTGCAGCATCGCAGGAGAAAACCCGCATCGCAACTGCATTATTGCAAACCTCTCGAAAGAAGTGAGTAATCGACGACCCGCAAGAACGCCTCAACTGCAAAACTCTGTTATTATTAGAATTCGGTAACTCGGAGGGAACCGATGACAGAACTCATGCGTGTTTGGCTAGCGGCCTCGGTCGCCATTTGGTTTACCGTCGCGGGCTGCGGCGGAGGGACTGAAGCCAATGGAAACGTGGCACCTACGATCACGTCGACGCCGCCTACGACGGCGACCGTTGGCGTGCCGTTCAACTACACGGTGACCGCGGACGGCATGACGCCGCTCGGGTTCGTCTTGGTGGCCGGTCCGAGCGGATTCGCGGTGCACCCGACATCGGGCGTGGTGACCTGGACCCCTGAAACTGTAGGGACCGTCGCGGTCGAAATCGCCGCGAACAACCTTGCGGGCTCCGACACACAATCCTTCAATGTCGAAGTCGAAGGGCTGACCGGGCCCGAGTTCACGACACAGCCGCCCACGGAGGCGACCGTTGCCGCTCAGTACGCGTACGATCCCGAGGTCGTTGCGAACGGCGACGTGACCTGGAGCCTGACCGAAGCACCCGCTGGGCTGACGATCGACGTGGACTCCGGCGCCGTTCGATGGACACCCACCTCTGAGCAAGCGGGCGAGCAAGACGTGACGATTCGCGCGACCGAAGTCGACAGCGAGCTGTTCAGCGAGCAAGCGTTCACGGTGACCGTGGAGGACACGGGCGGCCCCGCGGTCATCACTTCGACACCGCCAACCAACATTTACGCCGGCGAGGTGCTCACGTACGACGCTGCGGCATCGGGTGCACCCACTATCGGGTGGTCTGTGGAAACACCGAGCTCGGGCACGCCGGCCATGGGCGTGAGCATCGTGACCGCACCGCCAGAAGGTGCGTCTGTGGAGGTCGAGTGGGATACGACTGGAGTCGCGCCTGGTGAGTACAGCATCGCGCTCCAGGTCTTCAATGGTCTCGGCGATCCGAACGTGCAGGAGTTTGCGGTTACGGTCGATCCGCGTCCTGCCGTCCCTGAAATCGACTTGGTCACCATGCCTCCGCCCAACACGATATTCGTCGGTTCGGTCTACACCTACGACGTCAACCTCACGCCGGAAACCGCGAGTGAGGACGTGGTTTGGAGCCTGGTCGGGGCCACCGTCCCAGACGAGCTTGCCATCACCATCGACCCGGATACCGGCGTGGTCGGCTTCACGGCCTCGGCCGCCAATGGGGAGTTCGAATACAGCTACACCGTGCGCGCGGAGAACGTCCTCGGGGAAGGAGACGAAGCAACGATCACGGTCGACGCGGTCTATCCGCCGGAGACGCCGATTCTCACCGTGACACCGAGCACGATGTTCTCCCTTCTCGTCGGCGAGAGCTTCTCTGGGGCGTCGGCGAGTGCGACCGGCAATCCGTCCCCGGTCCTGAGCATCTCGGGGGCGCTTCCGGACTTCCTCGACTTCGACCCGCTCACGGGATTGCTCTCCGCGTCTGCGAGCAAACCGGCACCCGGGAACGCTGACATTGGCGACCATTCCTTCGACATCGTCGCAACCAATACAGAGGGGACCGACAGCGAGACCATCGAAATCACGGTCACGGCAGCGCCGCCGAGCGTCGACTCGATCACACCCGCAGCCGGGCGGCGTCAGTCCGACGTTCCGATCACGGTTCGCGGCGCAGGCTTCGTGAGCGCAGCATCACCCACGATCCGCATCGAGCTGGGAGCCTACACCGAGACGCTGGCGACCACGTACGTCGATGATGCGACCTTGACCGCAACCGTTCCGATCGATCTTGGACGGCCTTCAGGCGTGTACGACGTCGTAGTGGACCAGGGCTCGACGACGACCCTCGCGAAGCGTTTCACCGTCACCGAAGGTGCGGGCACGATCCTCACTGGACTCGTCGGTGTCGACATTACGCTCAGCGCGATCGATAGCCCGCACGTCATTACCGGGGACCTCCGGATTGAAAACGGTGCGACGCTCACCGTGGAGCCCGGTGCAGTCGTGATGCTCGCCGGGGGCAGCAATCGACGCATCGACATCGGCGTCGCCGGCGCGGGCGCATTGGTCGCGGATGGCGGAGTCCCGGGCGTTGGCGATCAGGTGGTATTCACCCGATTCCAGGACGTCGGGGGCCCGGCTCCAGGTACTCACTATCGTGGCCTTCGCTATGGCGCGAACGTCATTTCCGCCACCACCGTGCTCCGAAACGCCGTGGTCGAGTTCGGGGGCAGGGTGAACAGCGACCCGAACCGCGGCGCGATCGAAGTCCTGAGCGGCTCGGCCCCGGTGATCGAGGACTCGATCGTCCGAGAGAGCCTCAACTACGGGCTCTTCGCGCAAGCCGGCGCGGGCAGCGAATCGATCGCCTGGTTCGACGGGAACCAGCTCACCGCGAACGGGAGAGCGCCCATCAGCATCGGTTCCGACGAGGTTTCGACGCTAGGAAGCAACCTCGATGTCCTCGGCAATGCTGAGGATCGGATCTACGTGCGCGGCTCACTAGTGACGCGGGCCGACGCGACCTGGAACAACTACGGGGTGCCCTACTACCTGAGCAGCGACATCTCGGTTCGGGGCGGAAGCACCATGACGGTCGCGCCCGGAACCGAAATGCGATTCGCACCTTCACGCCGACTCCTGGTGTCGACCAACGGCGAAGACGGGACACTGGTCGCAGCGGGTACTCCGGAAGCGCCGATCCGCATGGTAGCCGACAGCGACCCCTGGAACGGTGTCTATCTCGATGACCGTATCCAGGCGGGAACCGTTCTTCGGAACGTTCGTATCGAAGGCTACGGCTCGGGCACCAACGGCGGTCTGCGCGTCGACAACCCGAGCAATCCAGGCGATCGGATCGCAATCGTGGAGAACTGCCTCCTAGAGAGCTCGGAAGCTGGATCGACGGGTGTTTATCTCTCGGACAACGCGCGATTGAGCTCGTTCGAGAACAATGTGCTCGACGTGGAAGGTCTGGCCGTCAGCGCGACCATGGCCGGCTTCGACGACGTGCTGAGCGTGTCGAACATCTACGAGGCGCCCCTTCGCGTTCGCGGCAGCGCGGCGACCGGCAGGAATATCGTTTGGAACAAGCCTGTGGCGAGCGACGCGTCAACGCAGCCGATTCGACCGACGAGCAGCATCTCGGTCACGGACGGCTCTCTGAACATCCAAGCGGGCAACCGAATCGAGATGCCGATCAACGGAACGCTAACGATGACGGACAGTCAGCTCGTCGTCGCCGGCACCGAGAGCGAGCCGGTCGTCTTCGAACCCGGCGAAGGCGTGGACTACTGGAATCGGGTTCGTCTCCGAGGCACGGGAAGCACGGGTGTGTCGAGCATTGCGTACACGGTTCTTCAGTCGGCGGGCTCGAGCCCGGGCACGGCCGCCGGGACGACACGCGCAGCGATCACCGCCGAAACATGGAACGGCGCTCCTGCCACGCCTTCGATTTCGAATTCGTTGATCATCGACAGCAACGGCTACGGCATCGTCTTCAATAACGACACCCATTGCGGCGGAGCCTGCGACGACAATACGGTCGTCGGTTCGCGCTTCTCGGCGCTCCGCATGCACGGCAACTTCGTCGGGCGCTTCGGCACGGGCAACGCGCTGGCCGGAAACAACACGACTGGCACACCTGGGCATGAAGGCGTCTGGGTCGTCGGTGACGTCGTCGACACGACGGCAACCTGGCCCGCCAACGACGTTCCCTACCTGATGCACGGGGACTACGAGCTTCGGCAGTCGAGCCCTGTGGATCCGGTCCCGGTCTGGACGATCGAGCCGGGCAGCGAGCTTCGGTTCGCGAACGATCGGCGCTTGAGAGTAGGTGAGGGCAACGACGGAATCCTCGATGCACAGGGAACTCCCGAAGCTCCGATCACGTTCACCAGCATGGACACGGCGACTCCGGTCTTCTGGCGAGGCATCGACTTCAACCAGGGGTCGGACGGCTCGGTCCTCGACCACGTGGTCTTGTCCTACGGCGGTCGCAGCTCGAACACCGGCAACCTGAACTTCCGGATCGGCTCGGTGGTGACCATCGGCGCCGCTTCGTTCACGCACTCCGAGGATTACGCGGCAGTTATCTACGCGGGCTCTGCTCCGATGTTCACGGGTCCATCCACGGATCGGGTCTACATGCTCAACGGTCAGGAATCGATCCCGGGCGCTGGTGACCCGACATTCGACTGCGTACGCGACGCGTCCGCCGGGACCTGCACCCAAATGTAACGACAGGGGGGCGCGAACTGCGCTTGCACCGCTAGATCGGCTCACCTAGGCTCCGGCCTTAGTGTCCGACAAAGACGAAATCTCGCAGAAAACTCTAGCGGTTCACGGTGGTGAGCCGAGGACCTACCCGTACGACGCCTTGGTCGCGCCGATCACGCAGACGGCGACTTATTCGTTCGCCGACACCGCGGAGCTGATCGCGTATTTCGAGGGCCACAAGGAGCGCGAGGAGTACGGGCGCTACGGAAACCCATCCGTCCGCTTGGTCGAGGAGAAGGTCGCAGCGCTCGAGCGCACCCAGGATGCGGCGGCATTTGCGAGCGGCATGGCCGCGATGACGTCGACGATTCTCGCCCTGGTGAAGTCCGGTTCGCACGTGATTCTCTTCGCGGACTGCTACCGCCGAACGCGCCAGTTCGTGACCAGTTTCCTCGATCGGTTTGGCGTTTCGAGCACTCTGATTCCCCCGGCAGACGTCGAAGCCCTCAAAGGGGCGATTCGGCCTGAAACGCGGCTGGTCATCGCGGAGGCGCCGACGAACCCGTACCAGACCGTGCCGGACCTGGAACAGGTCGCCGAGATCTGTCGCGCAAAGAAGATCAAGACGCTCATCGACAGCACGTTTGCGACGCCCGTGAACTTCCGGCCCGCGAGCTATGGCATGGACATCGTCGTGCACAGCGCGACCAAGTACCTCGCCGGTCACAACGACGTGCTCGGTGGCGTCGTGGCGGGCAAGTCGGGGATCGTCTCCCTCGTCCGCGACCTGCGCAGCGTCTTCGGCGCCTGCCTCGATCCGCACGCGGCTTACCTCGTTCATCGAGGCATGAAGACTCTGGCGCTTCGGGTGGAGCAGCAGAACGCCACGGCGCAGGCAATGGCCGAGCGACTCGAGCAGCACCCGCGCGTTCGGCAAGTCTGGTACCCTGGGCTGCCCTCACACCCAAACCACGAAACCGCGAAGCGCTTGATGACCGGCTTTGGTGGTGTCGTTACGTTCGAGGTGGACGCGGACCTCGAGGGCACGAGCCGCTTCGTAGACGCCTGCAGGATCCCTCGGATCGCGCCGAGCCTGGGGGGAGTGGAGTCCCTGATCGAACAGCCCGCGTTGATGAGTTACTTCGAGCTGAGCACCGATGCACGCGAGGCGATCGGCATCCGAAACAACCTGGTGCGCTATGCCGTCGGTATCGAGGACGGTGACGAGTTGATCGATGATCTCGTCGCCGCGCTCGACGCCACGGGCTGACGCAAGTCCTTCCACAGTGCGATTCGCCTCACAAAACGGGGCTGGATCTCTCGCCTGGTACTGAGACCGACTCGGTTCGACCCCTTCGTGGAAGGTTGCAAGTGCGCGAAATTGCTGTTGACGCGCCTAGGACCCTGGATATACTGGGCGCCCAATGGGGAGAGAATCGATGACTAAATCGGAGCTCATCGACGCTGTAGCCCAGCGGACGAAGATCACCAAAAGCCGAGCCGAACAAGTTGTGAACTGCGTGTTCAACGCAATGACGTCGG
>JBLYYU010000091.1:0-2982 GCA_048550275.1 Polyangiales bacterium | reverse complement strand
TCTTCGCGAGGTCGCCGACTTGACCGACGTGACCGCGACGGGCGTTGACCTGCGGATCGGTTTCGTCGCGCTCCGCGAAGGAGAGCTGATCCGGCTCGACGGTAGCGGCTGGGCCGCAATTCCGTTCGACGAAGGAAACGTGACGGTCATGAGCGTCGCGGACAGTGTGCTCTGGGCAGGCGTCGGGTCGGAGCTCTATCGGCGCGACCGTTTCGAGCGCTGGGAGCGCTTGGAAGCCGACACCTCGGCTGCGACCATCGGCGCGATCGAGAGTTACGCCGCGGGTAGCGCCTGGGTCGTGAAAGGCGACGAGCTGTGTCACATCGGGCACCGCGAAACGCTTCGGGTCGATGGCGTGCGGCCGTATCAGCGCCTTCCCGAGGGGAGCACGATAGCGTTCAGGGTCTCGGGCGACTCGTCGATGGGCTCGAACCTCAGTGCAGCCCTCGACGGGCAGGCGTTGTCGGTGACTGGCAGCGATGGCATTTGGACGATCGCGGGCGCCAATTCGCCGGGGGCCGGTTGGCATTCGCTGGCGCTCGACGTCGCTTCGCCGGAAGGGCCGGTTCGGCGGACGTTGAAATTCCTGATTGAAAGCAACGCCGTGGGGCCACCCCCACCGCCGCCTGATCCGACCGTATTCTGGGAAAGGGACATTCTCCCAATCTACGAAGCCAGCTGCGCGCTCTGTCATGGCGCGGGCGGGAATCAAACGTTCTTGGGGAGCTACGAGGCGTTCAGCGCGCTCGGGCAGCGGACCCTCGAGCTCGTCTCGGCTGGGGCGATGCCTCCACCGGCCAGCGCTGCTGAGGCGCTTGATGCGGCCGAAGTCGCGCTGCTCGAAACCTGGGTGCAGGAAGGAATGGCACAGTGATGTGGACTAAGACGATGGCGGCGGGTTTCGCCTTTGCGATCACCTGTTCGGTGTTTGCATTCGGTTGTAGCGGGAAGTCGGAGGGGTACGCCGACCCTCGACGGATCATCGACCCCGAACAGGTTCCCGAAACCAAGCGCATTCGACGCTTGACGGCAGATCAGTTCTTCGCGTCGCTCGCGGTCGCAACCGGGCAGCAATGGGACGACGCAGAGGAGTTCGCAGCGACCCTCGGCAGGCCGGATTTCGCCGAGGTCACGGTCGAAGGTCGCGAGATGTCGGTGGGCTTTGCCAAGCTCGCCGGTGACGCCGCGCGCGAGACCTGCCGCCGAGCGGTCGAGCTAGACCGCAACGATGCGGACCAGGCGTCGCGCGTCATCTTGAGACACCTCAGCGACGTGTCAGCGATCGACCCGTTCGACGCGAATGTCGGCGACAACCTCCGCTATCTGCTGCTGCGCTTCCACGGCGTGCACGCGATCGACAATGACGACCGCCGCCTTCAGCCCTGGTTCACCCTGCTTCAAAGCGGCCTCGAGGCAAACGACCCAGAGCGCTTCGCCGAGGGCGAAGACCGCTGGGCTGCCGTTTGCACCGGCTTGGCCCTTCACCCCGACTTCGTGACGTACTGAGGGACGACGATGAGCAAACGACAAAGGAAACATCCGGACTCAAGACGCGGCGGAACGCCTTCCGCTGGCCCCCACCTCGACCGCCGCACGCTCCTGCAGGGTGCGCTCGGCGGTGCGGCAATGTATGCGCTTTGGCCGCTTAGGCCGCTGTTCGCGCAGGACTCGGGCGGGCACCGCGTCGTGGCCTGCTTTCTGGACGGCGGCTGGGACGTGCTCCTCGCAGCCGACCCACGAGACCCTTCGGGCAACTATGAAGGGATCGACCTCGGGACCGACCGGCTGGCCGCGGAGTTTCGAGACCCGAGGCCGGTATCGATGGGCGGAACCGAACATCTCTGGGGCCCCACCATGCTCGCGCTCGAGCCTCATGCCGATCTCGCGACCTTCTTCCGCGGCATCAACATGAATACCGTGTCGCACGATACTGCGAGGTCCTATAGCCACACAGGCCGTGAACCGGCGGGAACGCTCGCCCGCGGGGATTCCATCGGGACTGTCGCCGCCTCGGTGCATGACAAGGGAAGCCTTCTTCCGAACACCGCGATTTCGGTTCCAAGCTTCAATCGCGGCTTCGACAATCGATTCTCGGGGATTCGAATGAACGATCCACGCGAGATCGTCGACCTGATCGGCCCGACACGGAATGCGCTGAACGACAATGTGGAGGCTCTTCTGAACCAGGCACTCGAAGACACGAAATCATGCGTGTCGCCAGCGTACAGCGGCCGCCTTCCTGAAGACGAGCTCCGCATCAGTCGCGACCGAATCAAGAAGCTCCAGGACCAGGGTGTCGTATCGCGCTTCGACTTCAACGCGGACACGGCGGAGATGAACGAGATTCGTGCGCTCTATCCGCTCGGCGACGGCACGGGTCGCTCGGCCGCGACCGCAGCACAGCTTCTGCGAACCGGATTGAGCACCTCGGTGACCGCCAGGGTGCGCGGCGGTTTCGATACGCACAACGGCGAATGGTCGACGCAACAGCCGCAGCGCCTGGTTGAAGCCTTCAGTGCGATTGGCGCGATGATCACGCACCTTCGCAACGATGATCCGAATTTCGACCGCACGACGGTGATGGTCTATTCGGAGTTCGCGCGCACGCCGAAGATCAACGGCGACGGGGGACGTGACCACTGGTTTGCCGACTCAGTGATGATTTTTGGCAGCACGCTCAAGACCGGTGTGTTCGGAGCGAGCAACGAGCAGGACTTGGGCTTGATTCCCGTCAACACCCAGACCGGGCAGCCCGACGAAAGCGGTGTTCAACTCAGACCCGAACACGTGATGGCGACGCTCGTACAGAGCCTTGGCGGCGACCCTTCCCCGTATCGAGAAGAACCGCTAACCGCCTGGATCGAGAAGGAGCTCACGCCATGAAGGGGATGATGAAGATTGGCCTGTCGGCGGCGATCGCGATCGCTTGCCTCTCCGCGGGCCTGGCGACCGCACAGTCTCCCGACATCTGCGCGCCAGTTG
>JBLYYU010000090.1:0-4542 GCA_048550275.1 Polyangiales bacterium | reverse complement strand
TCTACCCAACCCGGTAATTCGGCGCTTCCTTCGTCACCATCACGTCATGCACATGGCTCTCATGAAGCCCCGCTGGACTGATGCGAACGAACTCCGCGTTCTTCTGAAGCTCCGCGATCGACGGGTTGCCCGTGTAACCCATACCGGCGCGCAAGCCGCCCACGAGCTGGTAGACGACCGTCGACAGCGGCCCGCGGTACGGGACCCGGCCCTCGATCCCCTCGGGAACGAGCTTGCCCACGTCCGAGACGTCGGCCTGCGCGTAGCGATCGGACGAACCTTCGCGCATCGCGCCCAGTGAGCCCATTCCGCGATACGATTTGTACGTTCGGCCTTGATACAAGACGAGCTCGCCCGGCGCTTCGTCGGTGCCCGCGAAGAGCGAGCCGATCATGACGCTCGCTGCGCCGGCGGCGATGGCTTTCACCGCGTCGCCGGAGTACTTCACGCCGCCGTCCGCAATGATCGGAACGCCGTGCTCGCGCCCTACTCGCGCGCAGTCCATGACAGCCGTTACCTGCGGAACGCCGATACCAGCCACGACGCGCGTAGTGCAGATGGAGCCTGGACCCATGCCCACCTTCACCGCGTCCGCGCCGGCGTCGATCAAGGCTTTAGTTGCGGCGGCCGTCGCTACGTTGCCGGCTACGACTTGCACGTCCGGGTACTGCGACTTCGTGTCCTTCACGGCGTCGATTACACCCTTGGTGTGGCCGTGCGCAGTGTCGATGATCAACACGTCGACGCCCGCCCGGGCCAGCGCTTCGGTGCGTTTGTCGCGGTCGGGTCCGACGCCGAGGGCGGCACCGACACACAGTCGACCGAGCGAGTCCTTGATCGAATCCGGGTACCGGTCCGCCTGCATCAAGTCCTTGATGGTGATGAGACCTACCAGGTCGCCATCCTCCCCGACCACGAGTAGCTTCTCGATGCGGTGCTTGTGCAGAAGCTCGCGGGCCTTGTCCTGCTCGACGCCTGGCGGCACCGTGACCAGCTCCTTGGTCATCAACTGAGCGACCTTCTGATTGAGGTTCTGCTCGAAGCGAATGTCGCGGCTCGTCAGAATGCCGACCGGCTTGCTGCCTTCGACGACGGGCAAGCCCGAAATCTCGTGACGCCGCATGAGCTCGAGGGCGTCGTGTAGTGACTGGCCCGGCCCTACGGTCACCGGATCGACGATCATGCCCGTCTCGGCTCGCTTCACCTTCGTGACCTCGAGCGCCTGGAGCTCCGGGCTCATGTTCTTGTGCAAAATCCCGATGCCGCCCTCGCGCGCCATCGTCACCGCCGTGCGCCACTCGGTAACCGTGTCCATCGCGCTCGAGACGAATGGAATCCGGAGCTCGAGCTCGCGTGTGAAGCGCGTCGAAACGTCGGCATTCGCTGGCAGAAAATCTGCGTACGCCGGCAGAAGCAACACGTCGTCAAAGGTGAGTGCTTCCCGTAGGATGCTGTCAGTCACCGGAACCTCCCAAGGACCCTAAAAATTGGCGCCGAGTATAGCGCCCCGGTGACGGTGCGCTAGTAGGCGCGCGGGAGGTCCCGAATATCGACCTGGTCGAGGGCGAACCGGATGAGTGCGCTCCGGCTAATCCTCCGATGGCCCTGCTTTTTGAGCTTGGCGACCATCTTGTCGAGCTGAGCCAGGTCTTCCTTGTAGAGGGAGATACAAATGACGTCGTAGTGGTCCGGCTTCTTCGCTTTGGCCTTCTTCGGCTTCGGGCGATTCCGCTTCCCGGATTTGTCGCCGTAGAAGCTGTCGCGCAAAACCGCACTTACTTCGTCTTCTTCGAGAACTCCCCGTACCCCTTCTGCATCGCGTCTCTTCATGTGCTCCCCCAAACTAAGATGCGACCGAGAGCGCAGCGCGTGCCTTTGCTCCGCGACCGGTAGCGGCAACGGCAGTCACCCGTCGCACCAAACGCATGTAGTCTTCCGCGCCGTGGCTCTTCGGAGCGTATTCGAAGATCGTCTGCTTCGCGCTCGGAGCCTCCCGGAGCTTGGTGTTGATTCGAATCGGATCGTAGCAACGACCCTCGAAGTGCTGACGCAGCGTGAGGATCGCCTCGCGGGAAATCCGGTTCCGAACGTCGAAGAACGTCGGCACGACACCAAGCAGCTCGACGTCGTGCTGCAGTAGCTCGCGAACGTTGCGAATCGTTCGCAAGACTTGCTTCACGCCCACCAGCGAGAGGTAGTCACACGCCACCGGTACCACGACGCTGTCCGCGTAGACCATCGCGTTCTGATTCATCAATGAAAGAGCCGGCGCGCAGTCGAGCACGATCGTGTCGTAGTCACGACAAGCATCGCCCAGTCGCTCGCGCATGATCCGATCGCGATTGGGGCGCTCGGCAAGGTAGAGTTCCGCCGCGGCGAGCGACTCATTTGAGGTGAGGACGTCGAGCCCCTCCCGGACCGGAACCGCAACCTCCGACGCCTTCGCGCCGTTTACCAGAACATGGTAGAGCGTTCGCTGCCCGGCAATCCCGAGCGACGCGCCGACGTTGCCTTGGCCGTCCGCGTCGATCAACAAGACCCGACGACCCGATTCCGCCAAGCCCGCCGCAAGATTGATCGCCGTCGTCGTCTTGCCGGTCCCGCCCTTGTGATTGAACACGGCGATTCTCTTCGGCGCTGCGCGCGTGAGTCCGACCTCGCTGTGCCGCTGCTCGCCGCGCTCCCGGCACTGGTTCGTGCAGAAGTATTGGCGTCGGCCGTCGCTCACGCTCATTTGATAGGGGTACTCGATCTCGAAAGTCGCGCCGCAGGTATCGCAGGCATGAACTCCGTCCGAGCCCATCAGGAGCCGTTGCTGACACGCCGTCGAGCAGATGTAGACGTACTGCCCGTTCTCCTCGCGAACCTGATAGCGAAAACGCGCCTCGAAGCTCTTTTCGCACACATGACAAGTCGACTGCATCACCCCTCCTCGGAGTTATCGAAGTACTTCCTGAAGTGGTTCAACCAGAACGCGCTGACTCGGTCAAAAAACCGGCCGCGTTTTTTCAGCTAAACGTCGAGCTCTACAGCCTCGGCATCGGGAGCCTGGTCCATGATGAACTGGTAACGCGGAGCTGGGTCCTTACCCATGAGCTCGCTGAAGACGCGATCGGCCTCTAGCTCTCCGTCGATCATGACCCTCAGAGCGCGTCGCCGGGTCTTGTCGAGCGTGGTCTCGCGAAGCTCCTCCGCGGTCATCTCGCCCAAGCCCTTGAAGCGACTGATCTCGACCTTCGCGTTCCCCGGCGCGTCCGCGATGATTCGGTCGCGCTCCTCGTCATCGAGCGCCCAGTGTACCTGCTTGCCGATGTCGAGACGATAGAGCGGAGGTTGCGCCAAGAACACGTGCCCGGCTTTGACCAGACCCGGTAGCATTCGAAAGAAGAAGGTCAGCAAGAGCGTCGCGATGTGGTGTCCATCGCTGTCGGCATCCATCAGAAGGAATACGCGGCCGTAGCGCAGCTTCGAGATGTCGAAGTCCTTTCCGATTCCGCAGCCGAGCGCACTTACGATGTCTTGAAGCTCCCGGTTGCCCGAGATTTGCGCCTGAGTCGCGCGCTCCGCGTTCAAGACCTTGCCGCGTAGCGGAAGGATCGCCTGGGTCTTGCGGTCGCGCCCCTGCTTGGCATTGCCACCGGCGCTGTCGCCTTCGACCAAGAAGAGCTCACTGTCGTGTGGGTTAGTGCTGGAAAAGTCTGCAAGCTTTCCGGGGAGGTTGAGGCGATGGCTCACCGCGGTCTTCCTGGAGACCTGCTGGCTCGCAGCGCGGCTGGCAGCTCGAGCGCGCGAGGAGATGATCACACGCGCGACAATCGATTCGGCCGAAGTCTTGTTGTTCAGAAGCCACTGCTCGAAAGCCGTGCGCACCGAGGACTCCATCAGCGCAGTCACCTCGGGGTTGTTGAGCCGGTCCTTGGTCTGCCCCTGAAACTGCGGTTCCTCGACGTATATGCTCACGAGCGCGACCAAGCCCTCCCGAATGTCGTCCGCCGTAATCTTCACGCCCTTGGGCGTCAGCTTCTGCGCCTCCATGTGGTTCCGAATGGCTTTGGAGAGCCCCTGCTTGAACCCATTCTCGTGCGTGCCCCCCGAACCCGTCGGGATGCCGTTCGCATAGGATCGGATCACCTCCTCGGTGGCCTCCGTCCAACGCAGGGCGACCTCGAGCCGTGGCTCTTCTTCACTTTCGAAGGTGAACGGCTCGCTGTGGACCGATGGCTTTCCCCGCTCCGCGACCAACCTCTCGAGGAAGTCGACGATGCCGCCTGGGTGCTCGAACTCCTGGCGCTCGCCGGACTTCCCGTCGACGAAGATGATCTTCAAGCCGCGATGCAGATAGGTCTTCGCTTCGAGGCGCTCCGCGACGCGCTTTGATTCGAAGACGGCCCGCTTGCCGAAAATCTCGGTGTCCGGCCGGAAGTGAATGGCGGTTCCGCGTTTGCTGGTCTTGCCGCCGCGCTTGAGCTTCGCGGTCGCCTTGCCGCGCTTGTAGCTCTGCGAGTAGGTCTTCCCACCACGCCAAACCGTCGCAGTCAGCTC
>JBLYYU010000089.1:0-12638 GCA_048550275.1 Polyangiales bacterium | reverse complement strand
CGAATTTCTGCTCCCGATGGGCGGCAAGAAGGCTCCCAAGCTCAAGTGCGCCAACGAAACCTGCGACTTCGAGCGGCCGTACGACCCGTCCGAGCTCGCTGACGAGGCTGAGGAGTCACAAGAGTCGGCGCCTGCGGCCGGCTCGGCGACAGGCTAGGGTCCGCGCGTGGCAGACGTGCTCGTCATTGGCGCCGGTCTCGCCGGCACCGAGTGCGCTTGGCAGTTGGCCGAGCGCGGCGTCTCGGTTCGCCTCATCGAGCAGAAGCCCGAGGCGCGCACGCCCGCGCAGCACTCGGACCAGATGGCCGAGCTCGTCTGCTCGAACTCGTTTCGCGGCGCGGCGCTTCACAACGCCGTCGGCCTGCTCAAGGAAGAGATGCGCCGCGCGGGCTCACTGGTCATGGCCGTCGGTGAGCAGCACCGGGTCCCGGCCGGTGGCGCGTTCGCGGTCGACCGCGAGAAGTTCAGCGCCGAAATCACGCAGCGAATCGAGCAGCACCCACTTATTGAAGTGGTTAATGAACGGGTCGAGCGGATTCCCGAGCAGCGGCCCCTCGTCATCGCGACCGGCCCACTCACGGCGGGAGGCCTCGCCGAGGACATCGCCGCGGCCATCGGCGCGGAGCATCTGGCGTACTACGACGCCATCGCACCAATCCTCTCTGCCGACTCCATCAACTTCGAGCGCGCCTTCCGCGCCTCGCGCTGGGACAAGGGCGGCGACGCCGCCTACGTGAACTGCCCCTTGAACGAAGAGGAGTACGGCGCGTTCGTCCAAGCCATCCTCGACGCCGAAAAGGTCAATCCGCGCGAGTTCGAAAAAGCGCGCTACTTCGAGGGCTGCCTTCCCATCGAAGTGCTGGCGTCTCGCGGGCACAAGACTCTGTCGTTTGGTTGCATGAAGCCGGTGGGCCTGACCGACCCGCGCACCGGCCGCTGGCCGCACGCCGTCGTGCAGCTCCGCCAAGAAGACGAAGCGGGCACTGCCTTCAACATGGTCGGCTTCCAAACGCGCATGACCTGGCCCGAGCAGAAGCGCGTCTTCAAGACGATTCCCGGCCTCGAAAACGCAGAGTTTGAACGGCTCAGCAGTGTGCACCGAAACACCTTCGTCAACTCCCCCGTCGTGCTCGATGACGACCTGTCGCTTCGCGCGCGCCCCGGCGTGTATCTCGCCGGTCAAATCTCCGGCGTCGAGGGCTACGTCGAGAGTGCGGCCTGCGGCATGCTCGTCGGGATGAAGCTCGCGCACCAAGCGCGCGGCATTCCGTTTTCGTTTCCGCCGCGGTCCACGATGCTCGGCGGGATGGTCGGGCACCTGCGCGACCCGAACGACGATTTCCAACCGTCCAACGTGATGTTCAGCATGGTGCCGCCCATCGAAGGCCGGCGGCTGAACAAGCGCGCTCGGCGAGACGCTCAGTCCGAACGCGCCCTGCAGGATCTCGGGGCCTGGCTGAGCGGCGTGTTAGAGTCGCCCGATGGGGGAGACGGACCCGCTCCATCGGCAAATCGAAGCGTTCGCTCGGTACCTGGCGGATGAACGTCGGAGCTCGGCGCGCACCGTCGAGACGTACATCCGCGACCTCCAGAGCTTCCGCGACTACGTCCTCGCGCATGATTTGCCTCCGGACGCGCGCAAGCTGGACATCGCCGCGCTGAGGGGCTTCCTCTCGAGCCTGTTTCGCGACAACCAGGCCAGCACTATGAAGAAGAAAGTGAGCGCCATCCGTTCCTTCTTCAAGTTCCTGCTCAAGCGCCAACTCATCGCCACCAACCCTGCGTCGGGGCTTCGTTCGCCGAAGATACCGAAGTCGCTCCCCCGCTTCCTGACGGTCGAGCAAGCCTTCCGAGTGATGGACGCCCCGCCCAAAGAAGAAAAACGCGCTGGCCCTTTGAAGCTGCGCGACCAGGCGCTGCTCGAAACTCTGTATGGCAGCGGCGTGCGCGTTGGCGAGCTCGCCTCGATGGACATCGACCATTGCGATTTCAGCGAAGCGTCGGTCCGGGTGCTCGGCAAGGGTGGCAAGGAGCGAGTCGTCCCGCTCGGCAAGTCCGCGCTCGAAGCGCTTCAGGCGTACCTCCCGGCGCGCCGCGGCATCATTGCGAAGTCCAAACAAGATGCCGGCGACGCACTCTGGCTCTCTCGCAACGGCCGAAGGCTCAGCGTTCGGCAGGTGCAGAACATCGTCCGGCGTCACGGCACGCTCGGCGCAGGCCGAGGCGACCTCCATCCGCACGCCATGCGCCACAGCTGCGCGACGCACCTGCTGGACGCCGGCGCCGACCTGCGCTCGATTCAAGAGCTGCTCGGCCATTCGAGCCTTTCGACCACTCAAAAGTACACCCACGTCAGCGTCGACCGGCTGATGGAGGTCTACGACCGGGCGCACCCCCTTGCGAAGGACAAGTCCGGCGGCGGTTGACAGGCAAAATGGCCGACTTAGGTTGCTCCGACCCAAGATGAATCAGCCAGATCCGCCTGTTTTTCGCTCCACCACCATCGTCGCCGTCCGCCGAGGCGACCAATCCGCCATGGCCGGCGACGGCCAGGTATCGCTCGGCCAAACGGTCATGAAGGGCCAGGCGAGGAAGGTTCGGCGCATCGCCGAAGGCAAGGTCGTCGCAGGTTTTGCCGGCGCCACCGCCGACGCCTTCACGCTGCTAGACCGCTTCGAAGCCAAGCTCAAGGAGCATCGGGGGAGCCTCCAACGCTCGGCCGTCGAGCTCGCCAAAGACTGGCGGACCGACCGTTACCTCCGGCGCCTCGAAGCCATGCTGGTCGTCATGGACGCACAGACCACGCTTCTCATCAGCGGGACCGGCGATGTCATCGAGCCCGATGAAGGCGTCATCGCGATAGGCTCCGGCGGCTCGTACGCGTTGGCGGCGGCCCGGGCGCTCGTTCGCAACACCGATTTGCCCGCCGCTGAGATCGCGCGCCGCGCGCTCGAAATCGCCGGCGAGATTTGCGTCTACACGAACAGCGAAATCATCGTCGAGGAGATGGGCGGATGACTCTAGGAAATTTCACTCCGCGCGAAACCGTCGGCGAGCTCGACCGGTACATCATCGGGCAGCACAAGGCCAAGCGTGCGGTCGCCATCGCGCTTCGCAACCGTTGGCGCCGTCAGCAGGTAGATAGCGATCTCCGCGACGAAATCGCGCCGCGCAACATCATCATGATTGGGCCGACGGGCGTCGGTAAGACCGAAATCGCGCGCCGCCTCGCCAAGCTGGCGCGGGCGCCGTTCGTCAAAGTCGAGGCCTCGAAGTTCACCGAGGTGGGCTACGTCGGTCGCGACGTCGAGTCGATGATTCGCGACCTCGTCGAGAACGCGATTCAAATTTGCGAAAAAGAAGCGATCGAAGGCGTGCAGACCCGCGCACAGGACGCAGCCGAGGAGCGGCTCGCCAAAATGATTCTCGCCGCCCAGCGCCCGCCCGCGCAGCCGGCCGCGGAGCCACAGCCGCAGACCCACCAGTTCGGTCCGCTCAGCTTCCAGGTCACGCCGCCGCAGCAACAGGCGCAGCCGTTCTACTCCGACAGTGAGGTGAACGACGTGCGGCAGCGCCTCCGCAACGGCGAGTACGACGAGTTCGAGGTCGAGCTCGACGTCACCGACACGAACAACCCGTTCATGACGATCTTCGGGGCCCAGGGCACCGAAGAGGTCAATCTCCAGGACATGATGTCGCAGATGCCCGGCTTCAAGGGCCGAACCAAGCGGCGCCGTCTCAAGGTGGAGGACGCAGTCGAGGTGCTCAAAGGCCAAGAGGCGAAGAAGCTCATCGACCACGACAAGGTCCAGCGCGACGCGGTGACTCGCACCGAGCAGGCGGGCATCGTCTTCTTGGACGAAATCGACAAGGTCGGCTCCGACCGAAGCCACGGCGGCCCGGACGTGTCGCGCGAGGGCGTCCAGCGCGACCTACTGCCCATCGTCGAAGGTTCGACCGTCAGCACCAAGTACGGCACCGTCAAAACCGACCACATTCTCTTCATTGCGGCCGGCGCTTTCCATGTTTCCAAGGTCGCCGACCTCATCCCGGAGCTTCAAGGCCGCTTCCCGATTCGCGTCGAGCTCGACTCGCTCGAAAAGGAAGACTTCATCAAGATCCTCAGCGAGCCGAAGAACGCCCTCACCAAGCAGTACGTTGCCCTGATGGCGACCGAAGGCATCGAGGTCGTCTTCGAGCCCGGCGCCATCGAAGCGCTCGCTGGCTACGCGGCCGAAGCGAACCGTCGCGCAGAGAACATCGGCGCCCGCCGCCTCTACACCATCATGGAAGCTCTGCTCGAAGAGCTCTCGTATGACGCCTCCGAGCGGGCCGACAAGAAGTTCATCGTGAGCGTCGACTACGTGAAGGCCACGCTCGAGCCGATCCTCTCGGATGAGGATCTGGCGCGCTACATCCTCTAGCGCAGCTTCCGGCGCAGACTGCGCCTACTCGGTGTCGAGGTCGTAGATCTTCTTGATGTCTTTGAGTATCTCCGTGAAGGGGAGCTCGAGGTCTTTCAGAAGCCCCGTACTGATGTCGAAGACCCATCCGTGCACGGTCGGGTACCCCGCCTTCGCGTACTTCTTCTGAACGACAGCGGTCTTGATGAGGTTGATGCACTGCTCCTGCACGTTCCTCTCGATGAGTCGCCGGTAACGCGCGTCCTCGTCCTCGATGCCGTCGAGCTCGACTTGGTGCAGCCGGTACACATCACGGATCTCTCGAAGCCAGCCGTTCAGCAGGCCGAGGTCGGCCGGCTGCATGGCCGCCGCGACCCCGCCGCAACCGTAGTGCCCACAGACGACGACGTGTTTCACGTCGAGGTGCCCGACGGCGTACTCGATTACCGACTGCGCGTTGATGTCGGTGTTTACCACTAGGTTGGCCACGTTCCGGTGAACGAAGACCTCGCCCGGCTCGAGCCCCAGGACGTCGTTGGCGGGAACCCGGCTGTCCGCACAGCCGATGAACAAGAAGTCCGGGTCCTGCCCCGTCGAAAGCCGTTTGAAGAAGTCTGGGTCGTCTTTGATGTGGGCTTCGACCCAGCCGCGGTTGTTCTCGAAGATTTCGTTGTACGTGGTCATTTCTTCCTCATGTTTGCGTGTCGTATTGCGGCTCGATCGGCCCCGGGATCGATGCCGGGTCCTCGTCGAGCATCTCGCGTAAGTCGATTTCAATACCTCTCGAAATCGTGGTGATCGGCACGTCGTTGGGCGTCCCTTCGAATGGGTTCTCGCTCACTCGGCCGATCCGCTCCATCGTGTGAAAGACCCACATGACCAAGACGCTGAACGGGATGCTGAGCCAAACGAAGTGCTCGCCAATGATCGGGTAACGCCCGATGAGCGTGTTACCGATTTTGTCGAACTCGAACATCACCCCAAACGGCAAGAGCATCACGAAGATCCACAAAAAGAACGAGTTGAGCGTCGCGTACTGGCGCGGATAGGGGAAGTTCTTGATCCGCTCCGACTTCCCCTGGAGCGTGTAGAGCTCGGCCAAGGTGGACTCCATCTCCATGTGCCGAAAGTCTTCGATCAGCCCGCGCGTTCGCAGCTCGCGGAGTTGCTTCGACTGGAGCGAAAGTAGCTGAGTGGCCTTGTTGGTCTTTCCGAGCACGTACCCGAGCTCGTCGGCCGAAAGGTAGGGCGCGATTTCTTCCTTGAACGAGAGCCGATGCTCACGGACGCCAATCGCGTCCCCCCATTCCCTGTTGGAAGGGGCCTCCATCGAGTTCTCCCAGGGCCTCGTTTGCCGCATGGCGTGCCGGAGCGCGGTCAGCCAGGCGATGTGTCGAAAAATCATCACCTGGCGAATCGCCCCGAGCTCCGCTTCGTCGGCCTTGTCTTCGGTGAAATCATTCGTGATGAAATCGTTGACGACGATGCCCCAGGACCGAGACGTGTTGACGATCCCACCCCAGATCTTGCGCGCCTCCCAAACCCGGTCGTAGCTCGCGTTGTTCTGAAAACTGATGATGAAGGCTACCGCCGTGCCCACGACCGCGATGGGAAGCCAGGGCAGCTGCAGCCACTTCTGGTCGAGCACCTCGTAGACGAACACCGGAACCAGCGCGATGAGGGCGAGCACGAACGTGTCGTGCCTCGTCCACCAAAGCATGTTCGTCGCGGAGTACTTGGGCTTCGTGAACATCTCGTGACTTCTTTCGTTCCGGGGGATTATCAGCCCTGAACGGCCCACGTCTACCCCTGTTCTTGCGGTTTCTCGCCTGACTGCCGTAGCCTCGTCCGCGTGCCCGTTCAGCTCGACCAACCGTGGCAGGCCGGCGATGCGCGCTGACGAGCAGCGCGTCATCGTTCTCGGCGGCGCGGGCGGGGCCTGGGGCGACAGCTCTTTCGCAGCCCCGCAGCTCCTCGACTCGGGCCGCTGCGACTACATCTTCTTCGAAGCGCTGGCCGAAATCACGATGGGCATTCTCACGCGCGCCCGCCTAGCGGACCCGTCGCTCGGCTACGCCACCGACGTCATCGAGATGATCGGCCGTGACCTAGCCCGTTTCTCCGAGCAAGGCGTGAAGGTCATCACGAACGCCGGCGGGGTGAACCCGAACGCTGCCGCCGACAAGGTTCGCGCGATGGCCGACGAAGCAGGCGTTCCGCTTCGAGTCGCCTGCATCGAAGGCGACAACTTGATGGCCCGCACCGCCGAGCTCGACGCCTTGGGCCTGACCGAAATGAGCGACTCCTCCCCGCTCGTCCGAGAGCCGCTCAGCTTCAACGCTTACCTTGGCGCCCAGCCCATCGCCGCCGCCCTCGGCGCCGGTGCGGATGTCGTGATCACCGGTCGCTGCGTCGATTCGGCCCTGGCGCTCGGGCCCTTGATTCACGAGTTCGGCTGGGGCCCGGGGGACTTGGACCAGCTTTCCGGAGGAAGCCTCGCCGGGCATCTGCTCGAGTGCGGGCCGCAGTCGACGGGCGGTATCTTCACCGACTGGGAAGACGTCAAAGACTGGGAAGACATCGGCTACCCAATCGCTGAATGCCGAGCCGACGGCTCCTTCGTGCTCAGCAAACCGGAAGGAACCGGTGGCCTGGTCGATGCGCGCACCGTCTCCGAGCAACTGCTCTACGAAATCGGCGATCCGGCGGCCTACCTGCTTCCCGATGTCACCTGCGACTGGCGATGGGTCGAGCTTCGTGAGGTCGGCACCGATCGAGTCGAGGTGAACGGCGCCAAGGGTCGCGAGCCCCCCAAGACCCTCAAGGCCTGCGCCCAGGTCGTCGACGGCTACAAGACCAGCGCGTTGATGTTCATCGGCGGGCGCAACGCGCGACGCAAGGCACACCGGCTCGGCATCGACTTCGTCCGGCGCGCCGAGCGCCTCCTCGACCGCGAGGGCTTCGACCCGCTGCGGGACGTCGACATCGAGGTCTTGGGCGCCGAGAGCACCTACGGCCCCCACTCGAGAGAGCGAAACACCCGCGAGGTGGTCGTGAAGATCGCCTTGCACCAGAGCTCACGTGACGCGCTTTCGGCGGTCGTCCGGGAGACGGCGTCGTTCGGCTTGGCGGTCCCGGGATTGAGCGGCGGCGGCACTGGGCTTCCCAAACCGACACCGCTGGTCCGGCTCCGCAGCTACCTCGTCCCTCGTGAGCTGATTCATCCGAGAATCACGATCGACGGGGTCGACGTTCCGTTCGTCCCACCCCACACCGAGCGGTCCGAGGTCCCGGGCGTTCCCCCCGCTCCCGACGCCGAGCCGTTCTTCGTGAGCGACCCCATCGAGCTTCCCTTGATCGCGATCGCGCACGCCCGTAGCGGAGACAAGGGCGCCGACGCCAACATCGGGGTCCGAGCCCGGCACCCCGAGTTCCTTCCACTCCTCCGTGACCAACTCACTGCCGAAGCGGTCGCGGACTGGCTCGCACATCGAATCGAAGGCCCGGTCGAGCGATACGATCTCCCCGGAATCCAAGCGCTGAACTTCGTCCTTCACAACGCCCTCGGTGGCGGCGGCATCGCTTCGTTGCGATTCGACCCGCAAGGCAAAGCGTACGCGCAGCAGCTGCTCGACATGCCGCTCTACGTGCCGGCCGCCTGGCTCTTTCACCCACTCATCGCCGAGGTGATGGAGGTCGAAGAGGCGCGGCAGGCCACCATCGAGAGCTAGCCGGCGCAGTCGATGACGAGCGCCCCCGCTAGAGCGGCGACCCCGACCAGGTCGACCACGATGACCCGGCGAAGGTTTTGGTTGTACTCGCCGACCTGCCAGGCGATCAGCACGAACGACACCATGCTCACGAAGCCGGCCACGTACGCGGCCGGCCTCAGCGAAACGTAGAACGCGGAGGCGAGCAAGAGCCCGCCGACCACCCCGAACAGAATCGCCCGGTGCCGCATCAAGATGACCAAGTTCGGTTCCTCGAAGGGCACGCCGTAGAGCGCACGTAAGCGCGCCGTGGACAATGCGCCGACCACCGGAGCGAGGTTGATCAAGCTCGCGACACAAATCAGAGCCGTCGCTAACGTTTGCACGAGGCCGGAGTCTACCTGCAGCCCCCGGCATCGCGAAAGCGCGATCTTGCCCCTCTTGACTTGGCCCGCTCGGAAACCAAGACGAGTGATATGCGAATCGCCTTTGCCGAAGCCATGTGTGACCCGGCCCAGTACGTACCTTTGGCGCAGGCCGCCGAGGAAGTGGGCTTCGACGCCTTCGTCATCCCGGATTCGATCGCCTACCCCGAAGTCTCCGACTCGAAGTATCCGTACACGCCCGACGGGAGCCGCGAGTTCCTCGACGGCGCCCCCTTCATCGATCCGTTCATTCTCGCCGCCACGCTCGCGGCAGCCACCAAGACCCTTCGCTTCCACACGTTCGTCGTGAAGCTCCCAATCCGTCATCCGGTGCTGGTCGCCAAGCAAGCTGCGTCGGTCGCTGTCATGAGCGGCAACCGCTTCAGCCTCGGCGTCGGTCTCAGCCCCTGGCCGGAAGACTTCGAGATCTGCGACGTCCCTTGGAAGGCGCGCGGCAAACGCATGAACGAAATGATGGAGATGATCCGAGGCCTCACGACCGGCGAGTTCTTCAGCTACGAGGGCGACACATTTCAACTCCAGTCCATCAAGATGAGTCCCACGCCGAGCGAGCCGATCCCGATCCTGGTAGGCGGTCATTCCGACGCTGCGCTCCGCAGAGCGGTCCGGCTCGGCGACGGCTGGATGCACGCCGGCGGCGACCAGAGCGAGCTCGAAGCCATGATCCGCCGAATCAAGGCCCTACGAAAAGAGCTCGGCGTCGAAGGACGGCCGTTCGAAATCCACGCCGCCTCGTACCTGGCGCTCCTGCCCGACGGCCTCCGCCAGCTCGAGGACCTGGGCGTCACCGACGCCGTGATCGGCTTTCGCCCGCCATACCAGGCCGACACCACGACCCTCGAAACCAAGCTGCAGTCGATTCAAATGTACGCGGACACCGTTCTCAGCAAATTCCGGCCGTGACCTGTCCGGAGCTTTGCTCCATCTCCCGCTGATCGCCGACACGGCTGCCCCAACATGCGGTATGCTCGACGGCTCGCATGCCGCTACATGAACAACTGACCCGCGAGGTTCGCTCGGGGCCCTCGGGTTCGCGCATCGGCGCTTTCTTCGACCTCGATCAAACCCTCTTTGCAGGCTTTTCGGCGACCTCGTTCACCCGTGAGCAGTTCAGCACGGGCCGGCTGACCCCCGGCGACCTCGCCGACTCGATCCGGGCCACCGTCTCGTTCACCATGGGCCGGACTGGCTTCTCCGCCTTCGTCACCGCCACGTCGGCCGTCTACCGCGGAATGGATGAAAAGGTCCTCGAGGAAACCGGCCAGCGTGTCTTCGAGAAGTACCTCGCGACCGAAATCTACCCGGAGTCGCGCGCCCTGGTGAAAGCGCACCAAGACATGGGTCACACCGTCGCGATCATCACGTCGGCCACCCGCTACCAAGCCGAGCCCGTCGCCCGCGAGCTCGGCATCGAGCACCTTTTGTACACCGAGCTCGGAGTCGAGGACGGCGTGCTCAACGGCAAGGTCGTCCGGCCCACCTGCTACGGCGAAGGTAAGGCAATCGCCGGCCGAAGCCTCGCCGCCAAGTACGACCTCGATCTCGACGAGAGCTATTTCTACTCGGACAGCCACGAAGACCTCCCGCTCTTCGACATCGTCGGCCACCCACGCCCGCTGAACCCGAACCGCAAGCTCGCGCAGATTTCAAAAGAGCGGCAATGGCCGGTGCGTCGCTTCACGAGCCGCGGCACCCCGACCGTCAGCGACGTCGTTCGCACGGGGCTCCTCTACGGCGCGCTCGCGCCCTCGGTGGGGTTCGGCGTCGCCGCCGGCCTCCTCAACCGCTCGAAACGCGAAGCCGTCAACGTGATGGGCTCGGTCTGGGGTGACTTGGCCGCATCCGCCGCGGGCATCGATCTCCGCGTCGAAGGCCAGGAAAACCTCTGGTCCGCTCGCCCCGCGGTCTTCACCTTCAACCACCAAAGCGGCCTCGAGCTGGTGCTCATGCTCAAGCTGCTCCGGCGCGACTTCACCGGCATCGCCAAAAAGGAGCTCCGCAACAACCCAATCTTCGGCCCGATCTTCCGGGCCGCCGGCGCGGTCTTCGTCGACCGTGACAACACGGCCAAAGCGATCGAGGCTCTCGGGCCCGCGGTCGAAGCTCTTCGCCACGGCCGCTCGCTGATCATCGCGCCCGAAGGCACACGCTCGACCACCGCGTCGGTCGGCGCATTCAAGAAGGGCGCGTTCCGTTTGGCCATGGACGCCGAAGTGCCGATCGTCCCGGTCGTCTTCCGAAATGTCCTCGACGCTCTGCCGAAAGGCGCCCTGGTGGTTCGCCCCGCCGTCATCGAAGCCGTGGTCCTGCCGCCGGTCGACACCAGCACGTGGACTCTCGACAACCTCGACCAGAAGATCGCCGAAGTCCGCGACCGCTACATCGAAGTCCTCGGCGACGCGCCTGAGGAGGGTTGAGCATGGACGCGGTCATCGCCGAGATCATGGAGAGCGAGCGCGTCCGAGCCGGCCTCGACAAGCTGAGCGAAACGCTCGGTGAGCCGCGTTCGCAGGTCCATGAGCTCGCCGTCCGAGCTTTTGGCGAGATGATCGCCCGGCACGACACCGCCGCCACCGCCGCGTACCGGGGCATCGGCACACTCCTCTCACGCCGTTACCGAATGGACATCGACCGCGCCGCGCTGGCCCGGCTCCGCGAGCTCGATCAGGAGCACGCGATCCTCTGGCTTCCCTCGCATCGCTCTTACCTCGACATGTTCTACCTCGAGCAGGCCGCCCAGGGAGCAGGCATCGCTCCCGCGTACGTGCTCGGCGGGGACAACCTCGACTTCTGGCCGATCGGCCCAATCCTCCGCCGCGCCGGCGTTCTCTACATCCGCCGAGACACTCAGGACAACCCCGTCTACCGCTTCGCGCTGCGCTCGTACTTGGGTCACCTCGTCGAAACCGGCCAAAACCTGAGCTGGTCGATCGAAGGCGGCCGAAGCCGAACCGGAAAGCTGCGGCCCCCGCGTTACGGAGCCCTCCGCTATGTGGTCGACGCGGTCCGCGACAGCGAGGGCCCCGACGCCCTGGTCGTTCCCGTCTCGGTCGTTTACGAGCAGCTCGCCGAGGTGGCGTCCATGACGGCCGAAGCGCTCGGCGGTAACAAGAAGCCCGAAGGCATCGGCTGGCTGCTTCGCTTCGCCAAGATGCAGCCCGGCCGAATGAGCGGCGTACGCATCGACTTCGGCGAGCCCATCGGCATGCGCGAGCGAATCCGCGAAATCGAGCGCGACCCTCGCGTGAACGGCAAGGAGGTCGAACGCTTCGCCGTCGAAGTCTGTCACCGAATCAATCGCGTCACGCCGGCCATCCCAACCGCGATCGTCACCTTCGCTCTGCTCGGGGCGGAGCGCGCGCTCACCCTCGACGAAACACTCGAGGCGATGGCTCCGATCCTCTCCTACCTCCGGGACCACCCGACGACCCCGACCACCTTGGGGACGCAGCTCGAAGACGCGGGCTGGGTCAGCGGGGCGCTCGATCGCCTGACCGAGTCCGGTGTCCTCGAGCGCTTCACCGGTGGCGAGCAAACCGTCTGGTACATCGCGCCCGAGCAACACCTGGTCGCTGCCTTCTATCGCAACACCCTGATTCACCTCCTGGTCAACCGCGCGATCGCCGAGCTCGCTACCTTCATGGCTCGCGAGCATGGCGTGGGCGACTTGCGAGAATCGATCTGGAACTACGCGATGAGCCTCAGGCAGCTCCTGAAGTTCGAGTTCTTCTTCGCGTCTCGCGCCGAGTTCAACGAGGAGCTCCGCACCGAGGTCGCGCTCTTCGATCCGGAATGGGAGGGGCGGAAGGTTCGCGAGCCGATCGTCACTCGCGAGCAGCTCGAGGTCTGGTTCGAACGCTCGCGCCCGCATCTCGCTCATCTCATCCTGCGGCCGTACTTCGACGCCTATCGCGTCGTCGCCGACGAGCTCGTCCTCTGGCCGCACGACCGCGAGGTCGACAAGGACAAGTTCCTCGAGCGCTGCCTCGGCTTCGGCCATCAGCAAGTCCTCCAAGGGAAGCTCCACAGCCCGGAGTCCGTGACCCTGGAGCTCTTCCGAAACGCCCTCCAGCTCGCCT
>JBLYYU010000088.1:0-8425 GCA_048550275.1 Polyangiales bacterium | reverse complement strand
TACGTCGTGGCGCCATAGTCGCGGTGAAGGGTCTTGGCGGATTTCATCTGGCCTGCGATGCAAGCGATGAACGCGCTGTCCAGCGGCTCCGCGAACGCAAACATCGTGACGAGAAGCCGTTCGCGGTCATGGTCGCCGAGCTCGACGCCGCTCACGTGCTGGCCGAAATCAGCGATTCCGAAGCGACGCTTCTAACCTCAGCGGAGCGCCCGATCGTGCTGGTTCGGAGTCGGACGATCACTGGCCTGGCGCCCTCAGTATGCCCCGACACGGCGCTTTTCGGGCTGTTTCTGCCTTACACGCCGCTTCACCATCTCCTGCTCGCGGCCGTGGAAGGGCCCCTGGTAATGACCTCGGCGAACGTGGCGGACGAGCCGATCTGTAAGAGCAACGAGGAAGCCCAGCGCCGTCTCGAAGGCATCGCGGACGCGCTTCTGATTCACGATCGCGACATCGCGATGCGCTGCGACGACTCAGTGGCAAGGGTCATCGGGGGGCGGCCGACGATCATGCGACGGTCACGCGGATTCGTTCCACGGCCGTTTCAGCTGCGCGAACCAGTCGCGCGTCCGGTGCTGGCCGGGGGCGCAGATCTGAAAAACAAGGTTTGTATCGCCGTCGACGATATGGCGTACTTCGGGCCGCACATCGGCAACCTCGAGTCCATCGCTGCGCTCGATTTTTACGAAGAAGCGATCGACCGACTTCAAACGATTCTCGCCGTCCAACCGGAGCTGCTTGCTCATGACCTGCACCCGGGATACTTGTCGACGCGGTACGCGAAGGCACGAAATGACGTCACGCTCGTCGGCGTGCAACATCACCACGCTCACGTCGCGAGCCTCACGGCCGAGCACGGAGTGCAGGAACCGGTGCTCGGCGTCGCATTTGACGGAACGGGTTACGGAGAGGACGGCACCTCCTGGGGAGGCGAGTTTTTGCTCTGTTTTCGTGGGCAGTTCGAGCGCCTTGCGACCTTTCGGCCGATCCCTTTGCCGGGCGGCGACCTGGCGATGCGCGAAGTCTGGCGCATCGCCTACGCGCTCGTACACGACGCGTTCGATGGCGACTCTCCCACCGGCTCGCTTCCGCTCTTCGAGTCTGTCGCGCCGGAGTCGATTCGAGTCGTGCGGCAGATGCTGGACCTCCGACTGAACGCCCCTCTCGCCAGGGGCGTCGGACGCTACTTCGACGCGTTTGGGGCGTTGGCCTTGGGACGCGATCACTCTGCGTACGAAGGTCAGATTGCGATCGCTTGGGACCAGTTGGCGGACGACCACGTCCGCGAAGCGTATCCGTTCGAGATCGACCGCAGTGTCGAACCGTTCGAGGTGGACATGCGGCCTGCGATGCGCGCGGCGGTCGCGGATATCCAGTCGGAAAAGGCACCAGGCATCATTTCGGCGCGGTTCCATCGAACGCTGATCGACGCGACGGTCGCGGTTTGCGGGGAGCTTCTGGCCAGCCTCGGAGACCTCCCGGTGGCCCTGACGGGCGGCGTTTTCCAGAACGCGCGGATTTCAAACGAAGTGGCGGGCGAAATGTCTAAAAATTACAGGGTGTTGCGGCATGGCGAAGTTCCGCCCGGTGATGGTGGAATTGCGCTCGGTCAGGCCTTGATTGCCGATACCATTCTGGGGGACAAAGGTTGATGGCCCACGGAGCTTTCTCATGTGCTTAGGTGTTCCCGGTAAAGTCGTCGAAGTCGACTACGAGATGCAGATCGCGACCGTCGATTTCTGGGGCGTGAAGAAGCAAGTGCGTCTCGAGGTGTGCGATGCCCCGGTCGATCCAGGCGACTACATCTTGAATCACGTCGGCTTCGCCATTCGACGGATCCCGCCAGAGGAAGCCGCAGAGACACTCGCTCTCTACGACGAGCTGTTGCGGCTCGCTGATGAGCAGGACCTAATGACGGCCGACGTTCGCGCGGAGATAGAAGCAGCGCCCGACGCCCCAGGGACTCCGAAGGGAGCGGGCGATGAATCCCAATGACGCGGTCACACAGCTGAAGTTTCGCGACCCGGAGCGAGCGCGTGGACTGCGTGACGCCCTCGATCAGCTCGTTGACCAGGCAGACCATGCGCCGGTTTCCGTCATGCATGTCTGTGGGAGCCACGAGCAAGCGATCGCGAAGTTCGGGCTGCGCGCCGCTTTTCCTCGGGATTTGCAGGTGATCATGGGCCCGGGCTGCCCGGTTTGCGTGACCGACGTTCCCGAAGTGGACGAGGCCGTGGCGCTCGCGAAACAAGGCGTTCGAATCGCGTCCTACGGGGACATGCTGCGGGTGCCAGGGACGTCGCAGTCGCTTGCCGACGCGAAAGCCGAAGGGGCGAACGTCGACGTGGTGTACAGCGTCACTCAGGCAGTCGAGCTAGCACGCAATAGCGATGAAGAGATCGTCTTCTTCGCGTCTGGATTCGAAACGACCGCCGTTGCGACGGCGGCGATCTTGGTCGACGACCCCCCCGACAACTTCTCCGTGCTCTCTGCTCACAAGTATATCCCGCCGGTGATGGAGATCGTCGCCGAGATGCCGGAGACGAAAATCGAAGGTTTTCTTGCCGCCGGGCACGCGGCGACGATCACGGGTTCCGCGGTCTTCGAGAAGTTCGTCGAACGGCATGGGCTTCCAGTCGTCATCGCCGGTTTCGAGCCACTCGATGTACTGGCGGGTTTAGTGAAGCTCTTGGAAGTCATCAATAGCGGCGAGCCCAGGGTGGAAAACGCCTTCCCGCGCTGCGTGACCCGCGAAGGGAACGTCCACGCTCAGAAGCTGCTTTGGAAGGTGTTTCGCCCTACCGGAGGGCGCTGGCGTGGGATTGCCCACGTCCCGAACGGCAATCTCAGGCTCCGCGACGAGTTTGCCAAGTACGACACGCGAAAGCGATTCACGATCGATGCGTCTGAGCTCTGGAGCTACGCGCCACCGAAATTGGTTGAGCAGTGTCAGTGCGGCGACATCATGGCGGGCATCGCATCACCGTCGGACTGCCAGTTGTTCGGAAAAGAGTGCACGCCCGACAAGCCGGTTGGCGCTTGCATGGTGAGCGCGGAAGGCACCTGCAAAATCTGGCATCAGTACGGCGGCCGACCGGACCTTCGCTCGATCAAACGAGGCGCGGCATGACGCGAAACGTTCGCTTCGTCGACGAACGAATCACGCTCAAGTACGGAACCGGTGGCGGCGCTATGCGCGCGTTGATCGAGCAGGTGTTCGCGAAAGGCTTGGGCGAAGTCGACGACGGTGTCGGCTTGGCAGCGATGGACGACGGCGCCGCGATTCGTATCGGGGACCAGTACCTGGTGATCGCGACGGACTCGCATGTGGTCCAGCCCATCGAGTTTCCGGGCGGGGATATCGGCCGACTTGCAATTGCCGGAACTGTCAATGATCTCGCGATGATGGGTGCTACCGAGCCGCTGGCCCTGACCTGCGCGGCGATCATCGAAGATGGCTTTCCGCTGGACGATCTCAAGCGGATTTGGAAATCGATTCGAGAGACCTGCGAAGAGGCGGGAACCACGATCGTCACCGGCGACACGAAGGTGATGGGGCATGGTGAGCTCGACGGTCTCGTTCTGAACACAACCGGAGTCGCACTCACGTCGCGGCTCGTCTTGGACTCGGGCCTTCAAGTCGGCGACAAGATGATCGTCACCGGAACCATGGGCGACCATGGCCTTGCAATCATGGCGACGCGAAACGAGCTGGCCTTGGAGACGACTCTCGAATCCGATGTCGCGCCAGTACACACGTTGGTTCGGCGCGCGCTCGAAGTCGGCGGAGAGGGTGTCGTCGCACTTAAGGATCCGACTCGGGGCGGCTTGTCGAGCGCGCTTCACGAGATGGCCGAGAAGAGCGGGGTTGGGATCATCATCGACGAAACCGCCGTACCGCTCCGAGACGAAGTTCGCGCGGTGGGCGA
The DNA here is from genome assembly GCA_048550275.1 of Polyangiales bacterium. Lineage (GTDB taxonomy): Bacteria > Myxococcota_A > Polyangia > Polyangiales > Houyiibacteriaceae > SG8-38. The sequence continues at coordinate 4,496 of JBLYYU010000088.1, read as the reverse complement.
GCTGCTCGGGATCGATCCACTCGTGTCGGCCAACGAAGGGAAGGCGGTATTGGGAGTCCGACCAGGCCTTGCCGATGCGGTTCTCGATGCCATCCGCTCCCATCCGCTGGGCCGAAACGCTGCAATTGTCGGCGAATGCATCAGCGAGCGTCCTGGCTTTGTCGTGCTCGACACGGGCTTTGGAAGCCGTCTCCTCGCAGAGGCGGAGGGCGAGCTCCTCCCGAGGATTTGCTGATCGATGGGCGAAATGAATCACATTCGAATCGACCGAGACAGAGGCGTGGGAGTCTTGACGATCGCACGGCGTGAGCGACTGAACTCGCTCGACGTCGAAACCGCACAAGACTTCCGACGGGCAGGTTTGCAGTTGGCCCGAGACCGTGACGTGCGTGCGGTTCTGATTCGAGGCGAGGGCGGTATCTTCTGCAGCGGCGCAGATCTCAAGTACATTCGTGACGGCGGCGACAGAGCCGACCTGGGGTACTTGCAACCGGACACGCAAGAGCCCGACGAAGGCTACGGGGAGATCTTCAAACAGATCCTCGAGTACATCCACAGCACCATCTCTGAGATCCGTCGGGCGCCTAAGCCGTTCATCGCGGTCGTCGACGGCCCGGCTGCAGCAGGTGGCTTCGGGATTGCGATGAGCTGCGACCTCGTCGTGGCCTCCGAACGCGCCTGGTTCGAATGGGCGTACTTCAAAACGGGGCTAACCGGCGCCGAGAGCTCGACATTCTTTCTGCCGCGCCTGGTTGGCCTCCGAAAGGCGCTCGAGATCGTCCTCTTGAATCCCCGCTTGAGCGCGCGTGATGCGCTTGAGCTTGGGCTGATTAACCGAGTGTTTCCAGACAGTTCCATCGATGAAGAGGGAATGCGGATCGCTCGAGATTTGGCGGCCGCACCAACGTCGGCGGTCGGCGTCGCCAAGGGCCTTCTCAATCAGGCAGCCGGCATGGATCGACTCGACGTTCACTTGGACGCAGAGCTGACCGAGCTCGCGCGGATCGCCGACGGGCCCAACTTCGCCGAAGGTCTAAAGGCATTCTTCGACAAACGCTCACCGGAGTTCGAAAGCGAGTAGCGCCGTGCACGAGTACTCCATCGTCGCGTCTTTGATCGACCGGGTGCAACAAGAGGCCGTGCTGCACGGAGGCTCACGCGTGCACCGCCTGCACGTCAAGATCGGCGAGCTGTCGGGTGTTGAGCTCGACTTGTTGAAGACCGCGTTTGACACCTTCCGCGAACGAACGATTTGTGAAGGCGCCGAGCTTTCGATCGACACGGTCGCCGCGGCCTGGGCCTGCCCAACTTGTGAGCGGCCCGTGACACGCGGATCGATATTACGCTGTGCGGAATGTGAGCGGCCAGCTCGCATGGTGCAGGGCGACGAGATCATCTTGGAACGGATTGAAATGGAGGCCCCCGATGTGTGAAACCTGCGGTTGCGGTGACCCAGAAATCGTGCCGATTGAAGTGAAGGAGCGAATCCTCTCCGACAACGACGCCCAGGCAGGCCATAATCGCAGTCATTTCGAGGGCTTAGGCCTGCTGGCGATCAACCTCATGGGCTCGCCCGGCGCCGGAAAAACCGCCGTCCTCGAGGCGACTTCCAAGGCCGCCGGCGGACGCCTGAAGCTCGGCGCGGTGAGCGGCGACCTTGCAACCGATCGCGACGCCAACAGGTTGAATGCATCGGGCGTCGTCTCGGCGACCATCACGACCGGCTCGGCTTGTCACCTAGATGCACGACTCGTGCATCATGCCCTTCATCAGTTTCCATCCAACGATCGAGATATCTTCTTCATCGAGAACGTCGGGAACTTGGTTTGCCCAGCGATCTACGATCTCGGCCAGGCGGCAAACGTCGTCGCGCTTTCGGTGACCGAAGGTGAGGACAAGCCCCTCAAGTACCCGGTGATGTTTCAGAAGGCGGACTTGGTCCTGCTCACCAAAGTCGATCTGATCCCCCATTTGGATTTCGACGTAGCGGAGGTGGAAGACGCACTCGCGCGCGTGATGCCCTCGGCACAAATGCTGAAGGTTTCAGCGAAGACCGGTGAGGGTATCGACGCCTGGCTGGCTTGGCTCGAAGCGCGCCGGCCCGACCCAGTCGAACGCCCAGCAGAGGCGCACCATCATCACGAGCACCCCCATGAACACAACTAACCTCTTCGTCTCCCTGGCCGTCGGCGCTATCACGATAGGATCATTGCATTCTTTGGCTCCTGACCATTGGGTCCCCATCGCCGCGGTCGCCAGAGCCCGCAACTGGTCGCGGGCCCGGGCTGCGCGCGTGGCACTCATCTGCGGGCTTGGCCACGTCACGGTCTCTGTGTTGCTAGGCCTGCTCGCACTCTTGTTCGGAGCCCGGCTCTTCGAGGCGGTCGGGGAACGAATGGTTTCGCTCGCAGGTCTTCTCTTGATCGGTTTCGGAGTCGCGTATGCCGTCTGGGGTCTGCGTGGTGCCTTCGCGCATCGGCTGCACGGCCACCACCACCATCGTTACGATCACGTTCACGACGCATCGCGCGCATCGATCTGGTCACTGTTCCTCATCTACTGCGCGGATCCCTGCGTCGCTGTCATTCCGATCTTGTTCGCGGCCGCGCCCTTGTCTACGCCAGAAACAGTCGCCATCGTAGTTGCCTATGAGGTCGCTACCGTGGGTGCGATGGTCACCCTCGTTACGCTCGCTTACTCAGGCGCACAACAGTTCCAAGGGAAGTGGATCGAGCGCTACGGCGACAGCATCGCAGGCGCGCTCATCGTGGCGACGGGCATCATGGTCGCCGTGCTCGATTGGTAAACGGTGCAGGGGACATTGGTCCTCGCTGCGCTATAGAAGGGGTAATGCAAATGAAATTTGAAGCAAATTCACTGAAACTGCTCGCCGTGGCGCTCCTGGCGACGGGCTCGACCGGCTGCACCCAGGTGGACGCCGGCAGCCTTGGCGTCGTCATGAAGTGGGGTGAGATTCAGGACGTCGCGCTTCAGGAAGGCATCCATTTTCGGACCCCCGTGAAAACGCAGATCGTCAACATCTCGACGCGCGTCCACAAGATGGAAGCCAGCGCAACCGCGTCTTCCAAAGATCTTCAGGTCGTGTCGACGAAGATCGCTCTGAACTACCGCATCGACGCAGCGCAGATCGTCGAGGTGTTCCGCAACATCGGGACACGAATGGCCGTCGAGAACACGATTATCGATCCCGCCCTGCAGGAGTCGCTCAAACAAGCGACGGCGCAGTACACCGCCGAAGAGCTGATCACGAAACGTCAAGAGGTGAAGGCGACACTGGGTGACAGCATCAAGGTCACACTGGCCAAGAGCGACATCTTGGTGACCGAGCTGTCGATCACGGACTTCCAATTCGCTCCCGAGTACCAACAGGCGGTCGAAGCCAAACAGGTGGCAGAGCAGCGCGCTCTGACCGCGAGGAACGACCTCGCACGCATCAAGGTCGAAGCCGAGCAGGCCGAGGCCAAGGCACGGGGAACGGCGAATGCGATGCTCGCGAAAGCGGAAGCCGAGGCGAAGGCGCAGGAGCTGCTCAGGAAGACAATTAGTCCTGAAATCGTATACTTACGAGCGGTCGAAAAATGGGACGGCAGGCAGCCAAGCGTGGTCGGCGAGGGCGGTGCAATCCTCGATCTCGGCTCGATCAAGAAGGCCACAGGACGCTAAGCTTCATTCGCGGTTGACCAGTGCTCGCTGGCTTCGGGAGCAGCGCGGGGCACGAGGGGTCGTGTTCGATCTCCCGTAGGCATTCGCTACGTTCCCACGCCGCGATGAAAACAGACACGCCGCCAACGACAGGCAGCGGAACTTGAATGACTGAAGCTTCGGCGCCGGAGGAGAATGTCAGAAGCCGGCGATGAAGTGGCCGTACGCCCAAGTCGCGGGGCCGGTGAACGCTAGCGCGTCGACCCGATCCAAGATGCCGCCGTGACCGGGAAGAATACCGCCGCTGTCTTTCACGCCGCTGCTTCGCTTGAGCACCGACATCAATAGATCGCCCGCCTGACCGGCCGCGCCTGCAAGGATGCCAAGCGCGATGGCGTCGGGCACCGTGAGGCCTGGAAGGAAGATGCTCATGATCACGGCACCGACGACCGATGCGGCCAAGCCGCCAGCAGAGCCTTCGAGCGTCTTTTTCGGTGAAATTCGCGGGGCCAGCTTGGTCTTGCCAAACTTGCGCCCGACGAAATACGCGGAGGTGTCGCTTCCCCATGCGAGCACCATGGTCAGCAGGACCCAAGCGCCGGTCGGGTCGAAGTCACGCACCAGCGCCAAGGCGGCCAAGGTCCCTCCGACGTACACCGGTGTGCCGAGCAACCAGCCGACGCGAACACTCGCATTGTGTAGCGGGTCGTCCTGCAAGAGGCTCCACGCCATCGCGCCGAGGATGATCACGAGCACGACGCCGTAGACCGCTGTCGCGCTCGTCATGAAGATGATCGTGTACGCGAACAAGACGGAGGTCATCGAACCCCAAC
>JBLYYU010000087.1:0-5332 GCA_048550275.1 Polyangiales bacterium | reverse complement strand
GGGCTTCGCTGTCTCCACGCAGTCCTGGATCGATCTCTTGGGCGCGCTCGATCGGATCGCAAAGCCGAGCAACGTGGCCAAGGTGCCGAAGAGCATTCCGATCTACTTGTTCGCGGGCGACCAAGACCCGGTCGGCGACAAGGGCAAAGGCGTGAAGAATCTCTACGACGCCTACAAGCGCGCGGCGATTTTCGACGTTCGGCTCAAGCTCTACCCAAGCGGACGGCACGAGATGTTCAACGAGACAAATCGGCAGGAAGTCACCGAGGATTTCATCGCCTGGTGCGATGAGGTCGTCGCCGGGCAGACCTAGCCGTTCGGAGAGCGGCTCGTGTACAGCTCGCCTTCGACTTCACCCCGAACCAGCGGTCGGGTTTCCGGTGTCACCCGGCATCGCCAGAGCGAGCTGCGGGCCCCGATCGCCTCGGCGCCTGCGTACTCGTTGAAATCCTCCAAGACCGCCTCGACGAGAAAACCCGCGTCCCCGAGGACACGTTGCTTCTGCAGGCCGCGTTCGCTGGCCCGGCGGCTGTGACCGAAACAGACGTAGAGTCGGCCGTCGGGTTTGAGCATCTCCGCGGCCCGGCTCACGAAGAGGCGGAAGCCTTCGAGCGCATAGGGAGGGTCGGTGAAAACGGCGCCGTAGCGCTTGCCCATGCTCTTCGGAATCGGTTGGCGCAGGTCGTGGTGCACGATTGCATGCTCCCAGCCTCTCTGTTCGGCGTTGCGCTCCAGAATTCCGAGAATGTCCTGGTCGGAGTCGAGTGCAGTGACCTTGCGGCCCGCGCCGGCTAGCTGCACCGCTGCGCTCGTTAAATCGTCGTCGCCCAAGAACAGGAGCCCGCGCTGATGCTCGCCCGCCTCGAGTAAGAGCTTCGCGCGGCGCAGCGCGGTGTCGACGGTGACGTATACCTGGTCGAGCTCACGCTTCGGTTCGGCGCGCTCCGCAGCGATCGTTTCGTAGGTCGCTCGCCAAGGAACGTTTTCGTCGACGAGCGGGGCCCTAGCCACGAGCTCGCGCGCTAGAGCCGCAAAGCCGCGCTCCGAGCAGCGGACCCGGCCTTCGTCGTCTTCAAACCATTTGGAGTAGCGTTCGGTGACTTCGCGAACGACCGACGATGCCTCGCCAGCGGCCCGCGCCACGTCATCCCGTGAGAGCGACCGACCATCGCCGAGTGCCCTGAGGATGCGGAACGCCCCTTCGTACATTGCGACCGCTACTTATCGCGGAACACGATCATGCCGTGCGTGAGGTCGTACGGGGACAATGCCACCGTTACACGGTCACCCAGGATCACTCGGATCCTGAACTTGCGCATCCGGCCGCAGAGCTGCGCGCGCACCGCAGCACCGGAGTCCGTCGTTACTTCGAACTGGCCACCGGCGTAAACCTGGCTCACCACGCCGCTCAGCTTGATGTGATCATCACGCTTGTCGTCTTGCTCGAAATTACGATCGAACTTTCTTTTCCTACCTCTGGGGCTTCTTCTCGCCACTCAATCTCCTTTGCTGTCGCGGCAACCTAAGTCCTCTTGGACCGGCTCGCCACTTCGGAACGTATCCTTCTTGATACCGACCGCGTACTGCTTTTTGTAGCACCCCTCATCGAAAAGTCAGCCGGAACGGCTCTACACGGCCGAGCCCACGTGTGAAGCTGCGAAATTGACAAGCGCCTCTCTTCTGCCCAAATCCCATAAGTTCCAATGCTCGACCTTCCGAGACTCAAGCGCATCCGACTGATGAAGCGCCCCATCGGCCAGGTGTTTTTTGGGCACACGGTCCTGACGCCAAACTATGGCCGCTTCCCAGGCATCGACATTCAGATCGAGGGCATCGAGAAGATCCCGGACGAGCCCGTCATCTACGCGATGAACCACACGGATAGGTTCAACTACTTTCCCTTCATGTACAGGATGTGGAAGTTGAAGGGGCGGTACATCACCGTTTGGGTGAAGGGGAAGTATTTCGAGAACCCCCTGGTCGGCACGTTCATGGAGTTGACGAGCAACCTACCAACCGTGTCGCGAGGATACATCATCACGAAGGACTTCACCCTGACGATGGGCAGGCGTCCGAAGCCGGCAGAGTACGCCACCTTACGAGCGCTGGTGGACCGGGAAGCGGCACCCCACGAGGACTCGAGCACCGTTGACACCTCCGATGTGCCTGCCGAGCTTTTCGAGACGCCGCGCAACATCCTAGGCTTGGAGTTCGACCCGAGGTCGAGCAGCTATGCCATCGGCATCAACCGTGTCTTCACCGCGATGATGGCCGAGTTCGTTCGACTGAACGAGCGCTCCTTCGAGATGGGGCTCGACCTACTCGTCTTCCCCCAGGGGACACGATCGATTCGGCTGCCCAGGGGCAGGATTGGCATGATGGAGATCGCGCTCCGCTACAAGAAAACGATTGTGCCCATCGGCTGCAACGGCTGCGACCTGGTGTACACGGGCTCCCTGCCCATCGCGAAGGCCGGAAAGGTTACCTACCGCATCGGAGAACCGATCACGTACGACGAGCTGTCGGACTTTCACATCGACGAGGACTTCGTCCCCTTCTCCGCGGAAGCCGAGCATGAGCACCGCGACAAGTTTCAGGGCTCGGTAGACTTGGTCATGAACCGTATCAACGATCTGCTCGATCCGGAGTATCAGTTCAGCGACGACTTGCAGAGCACGGGTGTGCGCGGCACGTCTCGCTTCATCTAGGTGCGCGGTTGTTCCCCCGCGCGAATCAAGCTAGATCGGGCGGGTGAACGCGCTTCAAGCTTTGAGGAACGCGACGGACCCCAAACCCGTCGTGGCAATCGTCGGTGGAGCCGTCGCAGGGTCGGAAGCCGCTTCCGCCTGCGCAGCGAAAGGGGCCATCCCGGTCGTATTCGATCAAGGCTCTCGCCCGTACGGCAAGATCGAGGACGGGCTTCCACGCTGGCACGAGAAGCTGCGGGCCAAAGAGTACCTGAAGATCAACGAGAACCTCGGCGGCGAGGGAGTCATCTTCGTGCCGAAGACCGAAATCGGAAGCGCCCTGAGCTGGGACGAACTCTACCAAGACATCGGGTTCAGCGCCGTGGTGCTTGCGAACGGGGCCTGGCGCGACCGCGGCCTGCCCGTCGACGGCGCGGACGCGTACGAAGGGCGTGGGCTCGTCTACCAGAACGAGCTCGTCTACTGGTTCAACCACTACGAAGACGATGGCTACGATGGCCCGGTCTTCGAGGTCCCCGATCGCACGATCGTCGTTGGCGGCGGTCTCGCATCGATCGACGTGGTGAAGATCGTCAATCTCGAGCTCTACGCGCGGGCTCTCCGTGCGCGAGGTATCGACGTCGACGTCGTCGAGATGGAGATCAAGGGCATCCCGCGAGTTCTCGAAATGCACGGGCTCAGCGCGGAAGAGCTCGGGGTCGACGGCTGCACCCTCTACTACCGGCGTCGTAAAGAAGACATGCCGCTCGCGAGCGCCGACAACCCGAGCCCCGAGCAACTGGCCAAGCTCCAACGCGCGCGTGCGAAAATCATGGATCGCGTCATCCGTAAGTACTTCGTTAAGTTCGAAGAGCTCTCGCGGCCCATGGAAACCATCGTCGAGGACGATCGGCTCGCCGGCATCCGCTTTCAGAAGACCGAAGTCGTCGACGGACGGGTGCGCGGCCTCGAAGGCACCGAGTTCGATGTACGAACCCCCATGGTGATCAGCTCGATCGGCAGCATCCCCAAACCCATCGACGGGATCCCGACCAAGGGAGAGCTCTATCACTACGACAGTTGGGACACCGGCGAAGTCCACGGGCTTCCGGGCGTGTTCGGACTCGGCAACGTTCTGACGGGCAAGGGCAACATCAGAGACAGCCGCGCCAACGCAATCGAGATCATCGAAAACGTAGTCGCGGCATACTTGGGTGTGGGCGGGGAAGCCCTGGACGCCCCCGGAGACGCCACCGCAGCAGCAAAGGCAGTCGCCGAGCGAGCCGCCCGCGGCGAACCGATGACGGTCGATGCGATGCGCGCGCTAGCCGCGAAGATCGACAGCCTCCACGGAGCCATCGGATACAGCGACTTCGGAAGCTGGATCGGATCGGCGAGCTGACGCGGGCGCTACCCCGGACCCTGACGCTGAGGGTGGCACCGTGAGTGACCCTGACGTAAGGTCCGGCCCGTGCATCGCCGTTTCACGCTCGTCTTGGTCGTCCTGATCTTCGGAATGCTCGCCTCTTCGGCGTCCGCGCAGGAACGCCGCGTCGAGCTTCGCTTCCAGGGCGGCGCCGAGATCGGCGTGCCGATCTTCTTCAACGTCGATACGGAGATCGTGAAGCCTGGAGCCAGCTTCACCGGCTGGGCGGGCTTCGATATCGGCTGGGTAGTGTTCGAATTCGCGCTCGGCCTTCAATGGACACCGATCGACACCAACAACATTCCGGTGGCGTTCATCAGCACCGGGCTCGAACCTCTCGTACGCCTCTCGTTTTCACCAGGGCTTCGCTTTCAAATACCGCTCTTCGACTCCGTGCTGCCGTACGTCACCGGAGCATTCGACGCGAACCTTTGGAGCTTCGCCGCACTCGGCACCGGCTGCGCTTGGTACTACTGTCGCTCCGACAGCCGTGGGCAATTCGCGCCTGGGTTTAGCGGAAAGGTGGGCGTCGCGATTCGGCTGAAAGGCTCGATGTATCTCGACGTGGGCGTTCAGTACTCGATGAGCGGACGCGGAAACTTTTTCGAGCGCCAACAATGGTGGGCCGAGCCTTTCATCGGGTTCATCTACCGCGGTGACAGCGACCGTTTTGGCGGAACTGGTTACTAGTCACCACCACCAAATGACGACGCCGGCCGTGACGGACGCGACGAAGACGGCTTGCACTCGATAGTCGCGGTACCACGGCTCCCCTGGCGAGACGTCCGCATCGCTCGGCTTCCAAAGATGCTCGCCGATTTCGTCCCGCGCGGGCGCGGCGGTGACGAGGCTGCCGACCACGACGAGCGCGAGCCCCAGGCCAAACATCAGCACGGCGGCGTACAGGTACTGAATCTCGAAGACGGACAGAAGCTCCACGGAAACCCAGCCGAGGACGCCGAGCGGGACGCCGACGAGCAGGCCCGCCAGAGCGCCTGCGTTGTTTGCCCGAGGCCAAAACAAGCCGAGCAAGAACACGGCGACGACGGGAGGAGTCAAATAGGAGAGGATCGACTGGAGGTACTGCCAGAGAGTCGGAAATCGTGAAATCTGAGGCGTCCAGACGACGGCAAAGATCATGAACACGATGATTGCCCCGCGCCCCCAGCGGGCTAACTGCTCGCTTTCCATCTCGGGACGCGCGGTTTGAACGAAGTCC
>JBLYYU010000086.1:0-5879 GCA_048550275.1 Polyangiales bacterium | reverse complement strand
GTGCCCGCAGGCCAGGTTTCGGCGGTGATGGACCTCTTCGACGACTACCTTCGCTATCGCCGGGCAGCAGCCGAGCTCGCGGAACGCTCTTCGGCCGACTCCTACTTCGAAGAGCTCAAGGCGCTGCAGTCCGAGGTCTTCGGCGAACATGCGGGCGCTTTGTTCGGGAGAGACAATCGTATGGCGGAGTATTCGATCGCTCGAAAAGCGATCGCGACGCACTCCGGGCTCAGCGCGAGCGAGAAGCAGGAGAGGCTCGCCGAGCTGGAGGCCACGCTGCCGGAGCCTCTCCGCGAGTTGCGCGCCGTGATGAACCGGCAGACCGAGGTCTCTAACGTGGTCGAGCAGATGCGGCGCGACGGCTTGAGCGAAGAAGATGTGTTCGAGTACCGATCCGATGAATTCGGCGAGGCGGCGGCCGAACGCCTGGCCGAGCTCGACTCCCAACGGGCGGAATGGACGCGTAGGCTCGGGGACTACCGCGCTCAGCGGAATGAGATCCTTGCGCGTAATCTCGCGGAGGGCGTCGAAGAGGCCGCGCTGGAAGATCTGCGCCAAGAGCACTTCGACGGGCCGGAGGTCAGACGCGTGCGCGCTCTCGACAGAACCGAAGGCAGTGAGGCTCAGTAACCACTAGTTACAGTCGCCAGGCCCGTCTTCACGACTGCCGATGTCCGGGGCGCTTCCGTTGAAGTCGCCAGGCCCGTCGCCATTGACGTCGTAGTCGAGCAGGTCGCTACCGCCATCGATCAAGACCGAGGACGAGCCGAGACAGTATAGGTTCGAGTCGCCAACTGCGGTGCTCGTGTAGAGCGGGTCGACGCTGTATTCCCAGAACGAGCCTGTTGGGAGACAGGCGCAGGCCAGGCAATCGTCGCCGCCGCAGGAGCCGCCGTCGTTGCCGAAGCTGTTGTTCCCGTAGGCCGGTCCGGCTGCCAGGGGCGCGGTGCATGTCGCGCTGGTGTCGAAGGTCACGACCTTGTCGCCATGGTATCCAAAATCCCCATTCCCGGTGACGTTGTTGTTTCGCAGGCAAGCGTCGCTAGAGTCGTCGCCATAGAACTCGAGCCCGGAGCCTCCGTTGTCTGCAATTGTGTTGTGGTCGATCAAGACGCCGGAGGCCTGGCGAATTTGCATGCCATCCATCGAGTTGAGGGCGATCGTGTTGCCGGAGATCACCGAGCCGATCGAAGACCGAAGGATGATCGCCGCTGTCTCACCCGCCTGGCTATCCGTCCCGCCGGTGATGATGTTGTCCGAGATCTGGGCGTTGTCGCCACCATCGACGTAGATTCCGCGCCTCTCGAATCCTTCGAAGACACAGTTCTGAATGATGTTGTTGTTGCCTGTGGATTCGACGATGTCTCGGGCGTTCAGCACGTTCACTACGTGCACACCGTCGAGCAGACTGTTGCCACCTTTGAGTCGGAAGACCACGCGATCACCGCCGGAGTTGACCCTCACACTGGAGCCAGCGACCTGGCGAATCGTGACGCCTGCATCGTCGTCGAACGATGGCGGATCGCTGGTTATCGTGAGGTCATTGAGCACGATGTAGTCGTGGCCGGGACGGCTGTCGGACGCATTGATCGCGCTGACGTACTCTGTCTGACTGGACACCTCCCTGCAGAAGGATGCGCTTACGTTCGGATCGCTCCCGCAGAAGGTCTCGAAGCAGTCGACATGAGAATCGTTGTCGGTATTCGTCACGCAATCCGAGGTGCAGTCGGCAACCGCGTCGTCGCAATCCTGGTCGACGCAATAGCCGTCAGCGTCGACGTCCGTGCAATCATCGGCGCAGTTCGGCTTACTGTCGTTGCAGTCGCTCGCAACGCAGACACCGTCAGCGTCGGCATCCTCGCCATCATTCGACGGGTCGAACACATCGACGGCACAGTCGTCGCAGCCGTCGCCATCGGTGTCGGCGCACGAGGTCGCGTCACCATCGTCCGAGTCTGTCAGCGTATCGACGCAGCCGACGTTCCCGAGGGTTCCGTCGCCTAGTCCATCTCCGTCGGAGTCCGTGCAGTCATCGCTGAGGTCGCAAACGCCGTCACCGTCGCCGTCGACCCCGTCATCGAACGGATTGAACGAACCGTTGACACAGTCCTCGCAGCCGTCGCCATCGGTGTCGGCGCACGAGGTCGCGTCACCATCGTCCGAGTCTGTCGTAGTATCGACACAGCCCACGTTCCCGAGACTTCCGTCGCCGAGACCGTCGTCGTCGATGTCGACGCATTCACCGCTCGGACCGCTGCAGTCGCCGGTTTCGAGCGAGCACTGTTGGTTCGCGAAGCAAGGGTGACCAGCGAAGGAACCAAGCTCGACCGGAAGCAGCCCTGGGTTCCCGCCCTCGATTGAGACTGGCTGACAGGCAGCGCCGACCACTGCGCAGTCGGAGTTCTGCGCAAGCGCGTAGAGACCGTAGTCGCCGAATTCTGGAATGTCGATGAGGGGCCCTTCGCTACCTTCTCGCATCACGTAGGTGCTCGCCAGGGCGTCGCCAGGGCGGTCGCCAATCGTGATCGAATCGCAGGATTCGAGAAGATAGACCTCGACCCGCACCGCTTCGTCGCGGGCTGCGCGGGGCACGCCCGGAGCGAACGAGACGTCGACCGCGAGCCCCTGTTGCACCGGCTCACCTCCACAGCCGAAGCCGGCAAGCAGTAGGACGCCGAGCGACAGGGTGAAGATGGTTGACGTGGGAAGGTTCCAGCTCACCAGCTCACCATCACTCCGCCCGCGGGCGCCTGGTTTTGGTTGGACTTCTGCGAAAGGATGACGCCGGCCGTCACTCCGCCTGCCACCACGACCGCCGCCGCCGCGACAATCCATGGCCACTTCTTCTTCTTCGCCTTAGGTTCGTCGACGGGCGCTTGGGCCGCTTCGTATTTCGGTAGCTCGAAGACGCGCTGCTGTGGGATCATTGGCCGCGTGCCGGCAATGCTCGCCGTGAACAAGACGGTGCCACGTCGAGTTTCGGCCGTTGCCTCACAGCCATCGTGCTGCGCTGAACCGGGTAGCTCCATCTTGGCCCGAGCGCCGTGCGCCGTCCGCGACACGACACGCTCGGTCGGAGGGATCCTGCACCGCAAGATGACGTGATCGACTAGGCCCTTCGGTGCTTGCGCCACCCGCGCCACAACGAACGGTGTACCGCCAATGACCTTCTCCTCGATGACGAGCTCCACGCCGAGCGTGCCGCCGTTGGATTCGAGCATGTCCTCGTAGGCTTTGCGAACCGGAGGGGGCGCGAGGCGGCCGAGTGTGTACTTCGGGTCGACAGCGGCGAGCCGGCGTAGGTCTTTCATCATCGCGTTGGAATTGCCCATCGCGTGATAGACGAGCGCTCTCATTTCGAAAAGCTGGAGGAGCTCGCCGACGATGAGGTCCGCATTCCTCGCGGCCGCATCGAAACCGCGGAGTGCGGTTTCGAAATCAGCCTCTTCGTACGAGGCGATAGCTCGATCGAGAAGCGGGTGAGCCTTCGCCTGGCTGGTCAGCAGGCAGAAGATGCTAAAAAACGCAATGATTCCAAGTTTCATGGGCACCGTCTAAGCTACGAGCAACGTAGCAAAAATGAATAAATAATCAAAATTTCCACCTGCAGCGGCTAGGCTGCGCTATAGAAGAGGTGGGAATCGTGACGTTGGACACAAACGAAGCCGGGAACCTCGAGGGCCCAGCGGCGGGGAGCTTCCCGCCAGACGACTCGGTACCCCCCGAGCGAGCGCCTCCGGAGCGGATCGGTCGGTACGCGCTGCGATTCGAGCTCGCCTCGGGAGGGATGGGCTCGGTCTACCTCGCACGCATGGAAGGTGTTTCCGGCTTCGACAAGCTCGTCGCGCTGAAACGGATCCATCCTCACCTCGCCAAGGAAAAAGACTACGTCGACATGTTCCTCGACGAGGCGAAAATCGCTTCGCGTATCACGCACCCCAATGTCTGCAGCGTCTTCGACTACGGCGAGGCCAATGGTGACTACTTCATCGCAATGGAGTATCTCGTCGGTGAACCTTTGTCACGGGTCTGCGGGCGCATCTCGAAGGACCCGGAGCAACGCCGTGATCCGCTCCTCCCGCTTCGAATGGCACGCATATTCGCGGACGCCTGCGAAGGGTTGCATGCCGCGCACGAGCTGAAGAATGCGCACGGTGATTCCCTTCGCGTCGTGCACCGTGACGTTTCCCCACGCAATCTATTCATCACCTACGATGGTGGTGTACAGGTCGTTGATTTCGGAATTGCATCAGCACGCGAACGACTGCACCAGACGTCGACGGGGGAGGTAAAGGGGACCTTCGCGTACATGGCACCAGAGCAAATCATTGGCGGAAAGGTCGACCGCCGGATCGACATCTGGGCACTGGGTGTCGCCCTCTGGGAGACACTCGCTGTGAAACGGCTCTTCAAGCGCGACAGCACCGCGAACACGATGTACGCCGTACTTCATGACGAGATCGAACCTCCGTCCAAGTTCCGCCCGCAAGTTCCAAAGGAGCTCGACGCCATCGTCCTCAAGGCGCTGGCACGAGATCCAAGTGAACGCTGGGGGACAGCTCGAGAGATGGGCCGCGCGCTGAGGCGCTACCTAGGCGGGCAGCCAGAGATTGTGGGGGCTCCGGAGCTTTTTGACTGGATGAGAGAGCTATTTCCTCAGGGAGAGGCGCGCAAGAGCCAGCTCATGGAGATCGCGCGACTGGCCGACAAGAACGTGGCCACGATTCCCGCCCGAGACGACACCGAGCGTACGTTTGCAGCAACCACGTTGACAGGCGAGCCGCTGCTCGTGGACGGGCCACCTAGCCGATCGAGCGCGCTGGCCATGCTAGCCGTGTCGGCGGCCGTCATCGCGGGCTTGGCCTTGGCGCTCAGCCATAAAGAACCCGGCGACACCGGTGAGATCTTGGCGCTCAGCGAAGCGCAACAGCAGAGCATTGCACCCGCTACACCTCGGCCCGCAGCCACGCTTACGCGCGCGCCCAAGAAGCGCGCGACCGCTCCGAGTAGAGAGTCGAACGCTGGAAGCCAATCGACTTCTGAAACCGAAGCAATCGCACCAACAGCGACCAAGACGGCTCCAAAGCGGACTAGGAAAACCGCGTCACGCAAGACTAGGGCCGCGTCCAAGCGGAGCGCCTCGCCGAAACCGCAGGCAACGGTAGAGCCGGGGACGGTCAACCTGGTCACGCGTGGCGGATGGGCCGAGGTCTTCAAGGACGGGAAGTCCTTGGGAAGCACGCCGCAGAGACTCGCTCTGCCTCCCGGAAAGCACAAGCTCGTCCTCAAGCCGTTTGGAGACGGGGCCGCGAAGCCAGTCTACGTCAGCGTCGAGTCCGGCAAGACCAAGCAGGTCTCGATCCGTCTGGACTAGAGCGCCCGCGCGAGAGCGACGCGCGCGTTGCGTTCACCTAAATTCATAAACGCGAACAGGCGGCGCGCGCGTCGCGCGTTAATCAGATCACGCTTGTTGCTTCACCGTGATGTCGAGCGCACGAGAGAACACTCGCGCTCAGTCTTTTCACTGAACGCGGTTCAATGAGCGCGGTTCAATGAGCGGCGTTCCGTGATGCAGAAGTAGATACGGTGCGCGCTCCTCGCTATAGTGACCCTCGTGGTGATGAAGACCGAAGCGGAAGGCCCGCTGCCGCTAGGTGAAGACAACGACATCCTTTGGTTCGCTCGAGGGCGTGTCGCAGTCGCGGTACCTCGTTCAGAAAGCGGAGGAGTGGACGAGACGGTTTTGCAGATCGCCAATCGTCGTGAGCGCATCGGCGAGACTTTGGCTCTCGCAATCGTCATCACTCAGGAGACGGAGCGTCCCGGCAGAGGAATGGAAAAGCGAATTCAGGAAGCGCTCGACGAAGTCGCGCCCATGG
>JBLYYU010000085.1:0-4678 GCA_048550275.1 Polyangiales bacterium | reverse complement strand
GCGCGCTTCCTTGCTGTTGCGCGACACCGTGCTGACCTCATCGTAACTCGGGCCATGCAGGACTTCACTCGACCCTCCGGCAGGCTGCGCGCCCTACCTCTCGGTGCACGGGCTGTCTACACGGTGTTTCTCGTATTCACTCTCCTCGGCTTGGGGCTCACGCTCTTTTTGACGCACGATATCGTTGGGATCGACCTGAGCCATGCCGGTGAGTACTACGGAGGCGAAAACCCACCCGTCGAAGAGGCCGCTCTCGACGGAGGCCCCGAGCTGCTCCTTCCCCCCGATGGCGAAGAGCTCGCCGCATTCGAACCGATGCCGCGTAGGAAGCTCCTTGAGATCACCCACTTTCATCTGTTCTCGATGCCGGTGTACCTGCTGATCCTCAGCCACATGTACATGCTCTCACGTTCCCGGAAGCGAGCGAAGGTCGCTTGGGTCGCCCTGGGCTCGTTGGGCACCCTGCTTCACATCGCCGCGCCTTGGATGGTCGCCCACGGATGCGCGGGCGCGATAGGTACCTATGCGGTCTCGGGGGCCTTGCTGCTCATCAGCTATGTGGTGATGAGTGTCGTCCCGCTCTGGGAGATGTGGCGACGCTAGTCGCCCGCGACCTGACCCCATCTCCGCTCGACGCACCAAGCCGCTCCGGCGAGGAACAGGTACGAAGACAGCGCCATCAGAGCGAACTGCGTCGTGGTCTCGGGCGGCGGCATCACGAGACTGGTCATCTGGAGGGCCAACATGGCGATCCCGAAGATCCAGATCGCCACTTTGCTGCGCGCGTGCTTGGCATAGAGCGCCACACCGATGAAGAGCACTCCGGCCTCGAGAATGAAAGCGATGAGCGGACGGTCCCAGAGCCCGAAGCCGACCTTGTGAACATCGCCCCAGAGCGGAAGGTCCGCAAGATGGACTGGCAGATCGAGAAGCCAATGCGAAATCACGCAGAGGGCGACGACGATTCCCCCACGCCGGTTCCAGACGAACGCGGCCAAGACCCCGAGAAGCACCGACCACGTGATCGATGCTGCCAGGCTGTGTGTGTACGGCATGTAGTAGAGATCGAGCGGGCTCGAGGCGCTGAAGCCCGGAGTCAGTCGTACCTTCTCGACGCCGGCGATGACCAAGGAGGCCCAGAGCACGTCGACGAACTGCACGGCGAGGAACAGGACCCAGAGCGGAACCCCACCAGATGCGCGGCGAAGCCCAAAACTCGGGCCGTAGTGACCAACGAACATAAGGCGACCGTATCACAGGGGCGTGCTAAGAATACAGCGTGTCGGAAGAGGGCAAATCGGGGAAGCGCGTAGTGCTGATTCTGCTGGGGCTCGCCATCGGGGCCTCGCTCGTCGCCTGGTACGGGGCCTCTGTGATGGAGGGCCGCACAGACGCGGAGATCAAAGCCGCAACCGCTTCGGTCGTCGTTGAGGGCGTTCTCTACGAAGCGAGGGCCGGCGAACCAGGCCTAGTCGTCGCCACGGAAGCGGGGTCGGGCAAAGAGCTCTGGCGCGCGGAGCTCGGCAACGTCACGAGCAGGCCCGCGCTGACGGTTAATGAAGAGGTTATCGAAGTGCAGATTGCCGGGACGCCCTGGATGACACTCGATCGCACGTCCGGCGAGCCCCTGGACTGATGGGCGGTTCTACGCCGCGGCTCGTCGAGGGAGGCTGCCACTGTGGCGCGGTCCGATACCGGGTGACCGTCCGCAAGCTTGATGGCGTGGACTGCAACTGCAGCGCCTGCGCGAAGAAGGGCTACCTCCATTTGATCGTCGACGAAGACGACTTCGAGCTGCTACGCGGCTCGGACGCACTCACGACCTACACCTTCGGCACACACGTCGCGAAGCATCACTTCTGCAGCCGGTGTGGGATTCACTCGTACTATCGTCCGCGCAGCCATCCCGAGCGGGTCGACGTCAACATCCGCTGCCTCGATGGACTGGATCCATCGGACTTTCGGTTCTACTCATTCGATGGACAGAACTGGGAAGAAAGCGTCGATGCCCTCCGCGCGCACGAGAGCTCCGATCAGTGAATTTCGATCGACTGCCAGCGCCCCCGGTTCCACATAGCGGCGAACGTGAGCGCCTGGGCGCCACGGTACGCCGCCTGTAGAGCAAAGACCGCCACCAGCCCGTAGCCCATGCCCGGCCCGACCACGTAGACCAGCGGCAAGAAGAGCAGCCACTGGTATCCCGTCGCGAAGAACATGACGCGCTTGACGTCGCCTACTCCGAGCAAGGCGTTCATCAGGACCATTCCGACGGCGTCGAGGAACAGGAACGACGCGACGAGCCGCATGGGGTTCGCAGCGAGCTGGAGCGTCGACGGAGCATGAATGAATGCGCCCAGAATCCAGTCCGGCACGATGATCGCCGGGATGCTGAGCGCGCCAACGGTGACGACGGCGATCTTCGTGACGTCCCAGCCCCATTGCTTGGCGTCGTCAGGCTCCCCGCGTCCGAGCGCCTGACCTGCGAGCGATGCCGCAGCCAAGCCGAAGCCGATGCCGGGCAGAATGGCGACGAGCATCAGGTCGATGATCACCTTGGTCGCTGCAAGCTCTGGCGTACCCATGCGCGCGACGAACATCAGGAAGACCGTCATCCCGGCAGCGAAGAAGAACTGCTGAAGTCCCGCGGGGGCGGCCAGGCGAATGATCGTCGACATCGTCTCGCGGTTGGGCAGGCCGCGCAGAAAGCCAGCATCGCGGGCGTAGCTTCGGCCGAGCAGGAAGTACGAGGCCGTGCCGAAGACGGTGCTGATCGCCGAGGCAACCCCCGCCCCCATGGCTCCGAGCTCGGGCGCGCCGAGATTGCCGAAGATCAGGACCCAGTTGAGGAATATGTTGAGCGCATGCATCGAAATGAGCGTGCGCATGTAGAGAATCGACTTGTCGACAGCGTTCCAGTAACCACGGAAGGCGAAGTTCATCCCCATCGCGAACATCGCGAAGAGCCGGGCCTGGAGGTAGGGAACACCCTGCTCGACGACCGCGGCGTCGTTGGTGAGTACCGGGAAGTAGTCGGGGGCGAACACGATCAGAATCGCCGACCAGGGAACCGCGATGACCAAGGCGAGGAGCAGGCCGCCATTGAGTGGAATGGCGGTCTCGTTCCGACGTCCTTCCCCGACCCGCCGGGCTGCCATCGCTTGAACGCCTGCGGAAAGGCCCAAGATGAACGCGGAGAACAGGAAATTCGCGAAGCCACCCAGTCCGACACCCGCGAGAGCGGCATCACCCAGCGTGCCGACCATCCCCGTGTCGACGAGGTTGAGCACATTCTGCGAGAGCATCCCGCCGATGATCGGGAGCGCGAGTCCGAGGATGCGGCGGCGGCGGACGCGAGGAACGCCGAGGAAAGTCCCATCGGCTTGCGCCGCCTCAGACACGGCCGGACCCTAGGACTGACGCGCGGAGCGGCAAGCTAGCGCGGCGCCATGCGAATCGAACCGTCGAGCCGAATGACCTCACCGTTGAGGTAGCTGTTTTCGACGATGTGACAGGCGAGCGCACCAAACTCCTCGGGGCGGCCGAGACGGCTCGGGTGTGGGATGGTAGCAGCGAGTGCCGCGCGGACCTCTTCTGGGAGCGAGCTGAGCAAGGGCGTGTCAAACGTGCCAGGCGCGATCGTCACGACGCGGATCTGCGCCTTGGAGAGGTCGCGGGCGGCCGGAAGCGTCATCCCAACGATGCCGCCCTTCGAGGCCGAGTACGCGACCTGTCCGATCTGTCCGTCGAATGCTGCGACCGAAGCGGTGTTCACGATGACGCCGCGCTCGCCATCCTCGGGCTCGTTCTTGGCCATGGCCGAAGCTGCCAGTCGAAGGATATTGAACGTGCCGAAGAGATTGACCGAGATGACCTTCTGGAAGACGGCGAGATCGTGAGGGGTACCGTCCCTGCCGATCGTACGCATCGCGAACCCGATGCCTGCGCAGTTGATCGCCGCGCGGAGGGTGCCCATCGACGTGGCCTGGTCGACCGCCGCTTGAACGTCTTCCGCGTTGCTGACGTCCGCCTGGACGTAGATCGCCGCGTCCCCGAGCTCGTCGGCGAGCTTCTTTCCGCGGTCGGCATTGAGGTCGACGATGGCTGCGCGCCCTCCCTGGCTCACGAACTGGCGGACCGTCGCCTCGCCCAGGCCAGAGGCCCCTCCAGTCACCAACGCTACTGAACCTTCGATCTTCATCGGCACCTCCGGCCGGAGATGCTTGGTCTAAGCGGGGCCCTGGTCAAGCAGCTAGCGTGCAGGCCCGCCTGCGGCTAGAACCCCGCGCACTCACGCTGGGTAAGGGGACCAGTGCTCTTCAACAGCCTCGACTATATTCTGTTCCTGGGCATCGCCGTCACAGGATTCTGGCTGTTGGCGCGCCACGCTCAACTTCGGATCGCCTTCATTTTCGTCGCGTCCTGCCTGTTCTACATGGCGTGGCACCCGGCCTACATCGTTCTGATCTTGGGCTCGACCTTGGTCGACTACATCGTCGGCCTCCGAATTCACGCGACCGAAAACGAAAAGGCCCGAAAGCGGTGGCTGATCGTCAGCCTGGTCTCGAACCTGGGGCTGCTGGGCCTCTTCAAGTATTTCAACTTCGCTTCTCAGGCGACAGCCGACGTGCTCGGCCTTTTCTTCGGCATCGAGATTGCCAGCCCCCCCTTCCTCGACGTC
>JBLYYU010000084.1:0-5505 GCA_048550275.1 Polyangiales bacterium | reverse complement strand
CGTCGAGCTCGCCGCCGCCCCAGGCCACTCAGAGCTTGCCGCCCGGCAAAGTCGTAAGCATCTCGAGCGGTCGACCGGTGCCGATCGAGCCGATCGTCGTCGAAGAGCTGCGTAGCGAGCAGAACCGTCGATGGCGGCAAATCATTTTGCTGTTGCTTCTGCTCGGCAGCCTCGTCCTATCCGGCTACTGGTGGAAGGCGCAGCTCGACCCAAGCCGAAACACTGCTGTCCCGAGCCTCGCTCCCGGTGTTCAAATTGGCGAGTAGCTCGCCCAAATCCGCTCCGACCGACGAAGAGCTGATGGATGCCTACGTCGATGGTGACGACACAGCATTCCGTCTCTTGTTCGAGCGCTACGCGCCGATCCTTCTGCGACTGACTCGCCGCCACCTACGCGACGACGAGCTAGCCGAAGAGATCGTGCAACAGACCTTCTTCCGACTTCACGGCGCCCGAAACGATTTCAGGCGTGGATCAAAGCTCCGCCCTTGGGTGATGACGATCGCCATGAACCTCGTCCGCGAACACTGGCGGCGATCGAAGCGCCGCAAGATGACCAGCCTCGAGGTAGAAACCCAGGCAGCGCCCGAAGCGGACTTCATGCCGCTCGAGCTCCGCCAGCGATCCGAGCTTCTCCACGTGGCCCTCGAGAAGCTACCGTCGAGCCAGCGAGAGGTCGTCGAGCTTCACTGGTTTCAGGAGCGGCCATACGCCGAAGTAGCCCAAATTGTGGGTAGTTCGGAGGGCGCGGTGCGTGTTCGCGCACATCGTGCGTACGCCAGATTGAAACAATTGTTGGTCTCGGAAATACGTGGTGATGAATGACTAGTGGCAGCAACAGACCCGATGCAGGTCTCGGGGAGCGCCTGCGCGAGCTGGATGCACCCGAAGCACCCGGCGACGAGGCGCTCTTGGAGCGAATGTACACGGGCGTGAAAGCCGACTGCGACAAGAGCGACCGAACGCTAGGCGGCTTTCTTCGGGCGCGCTCGACCGCGGCCCGGCGCCTCATCGTTCTCTCGGTGTTCGCTGCGCTCGCCGTCGCAGGTTGGTTTGTCTTTCCGCTGGTCGGTGACGAGGCTCGGACTGCTCAGTGGGGCGCTAGCCTACTCATGTTCTGCGTCCTGCTAGTGGTCGCGATGTTCATGGTGACCCGACCCGTACACCTGCCGGAGGTTCCTCGCTGGCAGTCGGTGTGTCTAGTCTGCATCGCGATCGGCGCGACGGTGCTCGCCGCGTTCTGGCCGCATCCTGCCGCGCAGGCTGCCACGGCCATGCCCGGCGGCAATGTGATGGCGGGCGCGTGCATGGGCGTCGGAATACTACTCGGTGTCCCCGTCTACGCGCTTCTGCGTCTGGTCGATCGGGGCAACGCACTCGGGAGCCTGATTGCAGCCGCGGCCGCCGGACTCGCAGGCAACTTCGTACTCAAAGCCCATTGTTCGGTCCCAGGGACCTCGCACGAGCTGCTCGGACACGCGTCGGTAGCGTTGATTTTCGTCGTCGGGCTGAGCCTGGTTCACCGTTTGATTCCGTCGAAGTAGACTGCGACCCGTGCGGCACGGCGCCCTCGTGACCCCAGCGCCCACAAGAGCAAAAAAAGGAGTATGCTACCGGCCCCCGAGGAGGAGCTGTGAGCGAAGAGCTGCGTCGCGATTTCAATGAACGAGGCATCAGGAAGGTCAAGGTCGGCGGATTCGACGTCGACGGACTTCTGCGAGGCAAGTACATCAGCCTCGAGAAGTTCTGGTCCGCCCTCGAGAAGGGCTTCGGCTTCTGCGACGTGATCTTCGGCTGGGACGTTGCAGACCAGCTCTATGACAACGCGAAGGTGACGGGCTGGGAGACCGGCTACCCCGACGCACTAGCCCGGATTGACGCGTCTACATTCCGTGTCCTTCCGGACGCCCCGGACACGGCCAATTTCCTCGTCGACTTCTATTCGCAAGACGGAGCACCGCATCCGGCCTGCCCCCGCAACCTCCTCAAGAAGGTCTGCGCGCAGGCGAGCGAAGCGGGCTACAAAGCGAAGTTCTCCGCCGAATTCGAGTTCTGGGTGTTTCAAGAGACGCCGAGCTCTCTCCACGAAAAATGCTTCCGTGGCCTCGAGCCGCTGAGCCCTGGAATGTTCGGGTACTCCTGGCTTCGCGCCGGCCAACACCAAACCCTGGTCGACGACATCCTCGACACCTGCGCCGAGTACGACATCGAAGTCGAAGGCATTCACACGGAGACCGGACCGGGGGTATGGGAAGCCGCCCTGCGCTACGACGACGCGCTCGCCGCCGCAGACAAGGCCGCGCTCTTCAAGACCACCCTCAAGCAGATCTGCGCCCGGCACGATTTGTCGGTCACGTTCATGGCGAAATGGAACGCCGACCTCCCCGGCTCCAGCGGCCACATTCATCAAAGCCTCTGGGACGTGGGCGAACAGATCAACCTCTTCGCGGCCGCCGGCAGCGATAGCTTGAGCGAAGCCGGGCTCCACTATCTGGGCGGCCTGGTGACTCTCGCCCCAGAGCTCACCGCGCTCTACTCCCCGTTCGTGAACAGCTACAAACGCTACGTGCCCGGCGTCTGGGCTCCGCTCAACGCGTCCTGGGGCATCGAGAACCGAACCTGCGGGTCCCGAGTGATTCTCGGCCCGAGCGACCACGCGACGCGGATCGAATTTCGGCAAACCGCGGCCGACATCAATCCTTACATCGCGATGGCTGCCTGCCTCGGTTCGGGGCTCTACGGCATCACCGAACGCATCGAGCCCCCGAAGATGACCTCAGGAGACGCGACGAGCGACAGCGATTCGAGCCTCGCCCTTCCGTTGACCTTGGAGGCCGCGGTGGAACGCCTCCGCGGGAGCAGCGCTGCCCGCAAGGCGCTCGGCGAAGACTTCATCGACCACTACATACGGACCCGTGACTGGGAGTGCCGCGAATACCGCAAGGCTGTGAGCGACTGGGAGCTCCGCCGCTACTTCGAGGCTGTCTAGGTTCTCACGATGCTGAAACGATTCTTATCTGAACGCCCGCTGCGGTTGCCTCACCTGAAGCCTTACGTCCCGCGGCCTAGCGACCCGGCGATCTTCTGGTTCAACAGCGAGCGCGACGACGTCGTCTCCGACGTCGTGAATCGAATCTGCATCTCGCACGAAGTCGACCGGACGCGTTTGGAGATGGCGCTCAACGACGCAGCCTTTCACGAAATCCGACGGCTCGAAAAGCAGCGCGACGACGAGGCACGCGACAAGCTCGGCTACTGGCGCTCGATGATTCGCCGCATCGGCAAAATGGACGACAGCGAGCAACGGCGAGTCCTGCACACGATCGTGACCAACATGACACGAGACGTCGCCGGGAACTTCGATCCGCGAGTCTACCGCTTCGCGCGAAAGGCGGGGCCACGGCTGATCGGCGGCGTGATGGAGCCTCGGCGGCTCGCTGGCGAGATCCTGCGGGGCGCCCAGGTCTCGCTCGAGCAGATTCTCCGCGTCGAAGGCGATCTCGAGCACCTAAGGCACCTGCAGAACGAGGGGACCCTGGTCTTCGTCCCAACGCACTCGTCGAACCTCGATTCGATCGTGCTGGCGCAGGCGCTCGAGCTCGCAGGGCTTCCACCAGTCGTCTACGGCGCAGGCAAGAACCTGTTCACAAACCCCATCATCAGCTTCTTCATGCACAACCTGGGGGCCTATCGAGTCGATCGGCGAATCCGCGTCAGCTTATATAAGGACGTATTGAAGTTGTACTCGCAAGTGATGATCGAACGTGGTTATCACTCCCTTTTCTTCCCGGGAGGGACGCGCAGCCGCTCCGGCATGATCGAACGCCGGCTCAAGCTGGGCCTGCTCGGCTCGGCGGTCGAGGCCTCGACGACCAATCGAGTCCGCCGAGTGGATCGCCCGGTCTGGTTCGTCCCGACGACCATCAACTACGCCCTCGTGCTCGAAGCGGAGACCCTCATCAAGGACTGGCTCACCGAGGAGGGACAGGCCCGGTACATCATCGAGGACGATGAGTTCTCGCAGATCGACCGCTGGTTCGCGTTCTTCCGAAAGATGGTTGGGATGCGCGGCGCTTGCATCATTCGCTTCGGCGAGCCGATCGATCCCTTCGGAAACCTGCTCGACGCTCACGGCGAATCGCTGACCCCCACAGGACGCGTGATCGACGCTCGGGGATACGTGGAGCACAGAGGCAAGGCGGTGATCGATTCAGCGCGCGATGCGGCATACACCCGGGAGCTCGGCGAGGTGCTTGGGCAACGCTTCGAAGAGGACACGGTATTGATGAGCACGCAGGTCGTCGCACACGTTCTTTTCCGCGAGCTGGTGAAGTCGACGCCGGGGATGGATCTATTCGCGCGGCTCCGCCTTCGGAACGAGATTGGGGTCGATTGTGAGAGACTCTACCGGGAGCTTGGCGACGCTCGCGACCGACTACAGACTCTGGAGAACGAGGGCCGAGTTCGCACCAGCGATGTGGTCAAGGAGGACAGCCCGCAAGAGCTGCTCGACCGCGCCCTGAGCTTCTGGAACGGCTACCACGACTCGACGGCGGCCAGCCGACGAGGTGATCGCGTCATCATCGGCGACCCCGCGTTGCTACTCTACTATCAGAACCGTTTGGTCCCGTTTGCGGAGGACATCGCGGATCCGGACCACCTGGAAGCCGCATGTGAAATCGAGAAGCTGGGGGCCCAGCGATGAGCCTTCGCATCGGAGTCGTCGGCGCCGGCGGATTCGGGCGCGCCATCGCGCTGGCCGCCGCCAGACACGGGCACGAAGTCGTCCTCTGGAGCCGCAAGGACCGCGACCTTCCGAAGCCGATCCAAGTCTCGACCGACATCATGTCCGTTCGGGACTGCGAGCTGATCTTCATGGCGGTGCCGGCGCGACACGCCTTGGTGGCCGCGGAGCAACTCGGCGAGGTAGTCGACGGACGGCACCTCATCGTTCATGTCAGCCGGGGGCTCATCGGGCCCGAGCTCAAGACCGTCACGAAGGTGATCCGCGAAGTCACCGTCTGCCGGAGGATCGGAGCGCTGGCCGGGCCGCTCGTTGCCGATGCGCTCGCCGAAGGTCGCCCGAGTGGCGCGATCCTCGGCACTGGGTTTCCGGAGCTCACGGAAATGGTGCGCGACGCCCTCGGAGGTTCCGAGCTTCGCGTCTACGACACCCCGGACGTGCTGGGCGTGGAGCTCGCGAGCGCGACCGTTGGCTTCCTGACCGTCGTCCTCGCCTACGCGCAGGAGCTCGGCGTCGGCTCGAGCACACTCGCCGTCCTAGCGACGCGCGGCATGGCGGAGGTATCCAGAATCGGGCGGACTCTGGGTGCCAAGGAATCCACCTTCATGGGCCTCGCGGGGCTCGGTGATCTCATCGCGGCGGTCGCCGGCGACGAACGGCCAGAGCTCCAGCTCGGTCGTGCTCTCGCCAGAGGCGCAGAGCTCCGGAGCGCGATCGGGGAAGCCGGTGCCCATATCGAGGGCATCGAGGTAGCAGCCCAT
>JBLYYU010000083.1:0-5641 GCA_048550275.1 Polyangiales bacterium | reverse complement strand
TGCTGCGCTGCCGACCGAAGGAATCAAGACTGGGTCGTCACGGAGTTTTTGGCAAGTGCCTTATCCACTCAAGTCCCAGACCCAGGAGGGTCCGTGGAGGAGCCCGGGGGCGGGTATGACTTGGTGGAGCTGAGGGGGTTCGAACCCCTGACTTCCGGCTTGCAAAGCCGGCGCTCTCCCAGCTGAGCTACAGCCCCGTGTTTTAGTGGGGCACGCTAGACTCGAACTAGCGACCTCACCCTTATCAGGGGTGCGCTCTAACCACCTGAGCTAGTGCCCCGTGTATTCTCGCAAACTGTCAAAGAGAGAGTCAGAAGTCGTTTCCGCGAACCGTTTTCGAAGCTGATTTCGGGCTAAGCCCTGATAACTACTCCGTTTTGTTGGTTCCCGTGCCCGTCCTCATCCTCAAACGGACGCCTTCTTTAGCGGCCTTCCAGAAACCGGTCAAGGACTTTCAATCGACAATTTCGAAAGGGTACGGTTCCCTGCGTTTTGCTGGGTTTGGCGAAACGGCTGTCGCTCGAATGATCCGTGATCGGTGTCGAGCTTGAGAGGACTTGTCCCAGTCCAGGGAGATCGGCCCAAGAGTCTGTAAATACTGAGGAAAACGCTCGGCGATGGGTCTATTTGGGGGCAGGGAGCGCCTTTAGCCGCGAGAGCTTCTCCTTATAGTAAGAGAGGCAACGGCTCATCGCTTCGTCCGGGTTCACGACGGGACGATAGCCGAAGTCCCTCTCCGCCGCCTCGTTGCTGGCTTGATGCGAAATCGCAAGCTTGCGGATCTCGTGCGGCGTGAAAGCCGGCTTGGGAAACCCAAACCGAAAGTGCAGGTATTGCCAGAGGCGAAGAAAGCCGAGCACCGGCCGGTAGGGGATGTTGACCTTTGGCATTCGGTACCCAAGCCCTTCGATCAGAGGACGCATGAACTCGAAAAGCGGTTTCGGGCGATCGTCCGTCACGAAATACGCTTTGCCGCAAACCGGGCTTCCCTCGACGAGATGCTTGGCGACTCGGATCTCCGCGTCGACTAGGTTGTCGATGTAGACGTGGTCGTGAATGGCACCCGGAAAACCAATCGTCGCGACGAGCCGCCCCTTCGTCACCTGTTCGAACATCTCGTCCAGCATGAGGTTGTTGCCTGGGCCGTAGATGCCATCGGGGCGAAGTGAAACCGTGAGCAAGCCCTGCTTTCCGTTTGCCTCGAGTGCGCGTTTTTCACCTTCGATCTTGGTCTCGGTGTAAAGGCAACTCATGTTTGTCGCGTAGGGTGTGCGCTCATCCATCTCAACGTCGACTTCGGAATTGAAGCAGACGTCGATGGAGCTCGTGTGCACGAAGCGGCTCACTCCTTGCGCTAGGCAGGCCGTGATGAGGTTCTCAACTCCGCCAACGTTGGCGTCGTACGCGGCTTTTCGATACGGCTCCGATGCAGCAGTTCCGCCGAGGAGCGCGAGATGGGCCGCGGTGTGAAAGACGGTGTCGATGCCATCGCAAAACGCCATCATGCGCTCCGCGTCTTCGAGGGAGCCGCGAACGATTTCGAGGTTCGGATGCTCGAGATCGAGCGGCGTGTTTCGAATGACGGCGCGTACGGTACACCCTTCGTCGAGAAGGGCTTTGACCAAGTTGCTTCCTAGAAATCCCGCGGCGCCTGTCACGAGGCAACTTCCGAGCTCTGTCATGCCACGAGGCTTGACACGAAAGCGGCCTTCGTTACAGCTCCAGGTACCAACTGATACCGGAGGAGCGAGATGACAGGTAGGCCGAGCGCGTTCGTGACAGGCGCTGCGACGGGCATCGGAAAGGCCCTCGTCGAGCGGCTCGATGCCGAGGGTTGGGACTGCTTCGCCGGGTACAATCGCCGAACGCCGGACGCAGTTCTCGGCGCCTGTAGTGAACGGGTGCGAGGCGTTCAATGCAATGTCGCGAATGGGGCAAGCGTCCGGGAAGCGTTCGTTGCAATTGGCGATGCGCTCGAGGACCGCCCACTCGATTTGCTCGTCAACAACGCCGCGACCACCGGGAGTGCAGGAGGCGGGATCGAGTGCGTCAACATCGACGACTTCAAGGCGATCTTCGAGGTGAATTTCTGGGGCCCGGTCCGAGTCACGCAAGCGGCCCTCCCCTTCATCCGACGAAGCGCGGATGGGCGAATCATCAACGTTGGTTCCGTGTCCCAGTATCTGACGATTCCGATGGGGTGCTCGTACCCTGTGACAAAGGCTGCGCTCCAGCGTCTGACGAGGGCGCTCCGAGCCGAGATGAAGCCTTTTGGGATCCAGGTGTGCTCGGTCGAGCCAGGCGGTGTCGACACGCCGATGATGGATCTCGACGAGGATCAGCGGACCCGGCTATGGGCGTCGTTTTCGGACGAACTCCGCCCGCAGTACGAGGCGGAATTCAAGTACCCTGGCGACGCGATTCAAGCGACATTTCCGCTCTGGAGCGCCGAGAAGTTCGCGGAGCGGGTGTACCGCACCGTGATCCGCGCCAACCGCATGAAGGTGAACTACGTGATCGGACCGGGGGTTTGGATCTTGCCGCTCATGCGACGGACGCTTCCCGACTCGGTGCGAGAGCGTCTATTCGAGCGGATGTTTAGGCGTTGAGGATGAGGTCCGCGGCCTTTTCCGCCACCGCAACGACAGGGGCGTGTGTATTGCCGGACGGAATCAGCGGAAAGATCGAGCAATCGACGACGCGAAGCCCCTCAAGCCCGTGAACGCGGAGCTGGTTGTCGACGACGGAATTGGGGTCGTCGGCTGGGCCCATCTTCGCCGTGCCAACCGGGTGATACGTGCTCATCGATTCATTGCGCCAGAAGTCGAGGATCTCCTCGTCGGTCTGCACCGAAGGGCCGGGAACGATTTCGTGCGTTGCATGCTCCTGGAACACGGCCGATTCGTAGATCCGCCGCTGCAACTTGAACCCCTCGATGCTGAGCCTCCTGTCTTGCTCAGTAGAGAGGTAGTTGTGGATGATCTTGGGAGCGTCTTTCGGATCCGCGCTCCTCGCGTGAACGCTTCCGCGTGACGTCGGTCGAATCACGCAAACGGTCGAGTTCACCCCGGAGTCTGGGGTCGCCACCATGTTGCCCTTCTCGTCCATGCCGCCCGCGCCCGGCGTGAAGTGAAGCTGGAAGATCGGACGACCACCCTCTTCCGAGCTGATGAAGGCGCCGACGTTCGCAGCCGGCATCGAGAGCGGACCCGTCTTCGTGAAGAGGTACCGGAGTACGTTGGCGACGACCTTCGGGAACTTGCCGTCCTCGGAGAGGGTCTTCTTCGTCTTCACTGCGTATTGAACCCAGAGCTGGATGTGATCCTGAAGATTTTCGCCCACGCCTGGGAGCTCGTGGAGCAGATCGGCGCCGACGGCGTCGAGCGCATCCCTGCGACCGATGCCGGACATCTCGAGCAGCGGCGGCGTGTTGTACGCGCCGGTGGAGAGGATCACTTCCCGAACGGCGTGAACGGTGTGCACCTTGCCCTTGCCGTTCTGATACTCGATCCCTGTCGCTCGTTTACCGTCGAGAAGCACGCGCCTTGCGCGCGCGTTCAAGATGATGGTGAGATTCGGCCGTTTGCGAACTTCGGGGCTCAGAAACGCGTCCGCCGAGCTCCAGCGACGGCCGTCTTTCATCGTGACTTGCATGTAACCAATGCCGTCCTGCGAAGCACCGTTGATGTCGTCGAGTCGTCGGATCCCGATGCTCTCGGCCGCTTCCATGTAGACGTCGGTGATCGGGTACTTCATGTCGACGTTCTTGACGTTCAGCTCGCCGCCGCTGCCGTGAAACGGGTTGCCGGACTCCACCTCGAAGTGCTCGGAGCGTTTGAAGTAGGGCAGGAGCTCGTCGTACGACCAGCCCGCGCAGCCGGGGAGCGCCGCCCAGTCGTCGTAGTCGCCACGCTGCCCGCGTGTGTAGATCATCCCGTTGATCGAGCTGCAGCCACCGAGGACGCGACCACGGGGTGCGCTCATTTCCCGGTTGTTGAGCTCGGGCTCGGGCTCCGTCTTGTACGTGTTGGTGACCTTCTGGTCGTACATCAGCCGGGTGAACCCAATTGGCATCTTGATGAGCGGATTGCTGTCGTTGCCGCCCGCTTCCAACAGGGCGACTCGGATGCCCGGTTCGGCGGAGAGACGGTTGGCCAGCAGGCAGCCGGCTGAGCCGGCGCCGACGACGATGAAGTCGAACTGATTCTCGGACATGAAGCTTGACGTTATATGTAACGTTCGTTATAGAGCCGCAAGCGGAAACCATCACGGAGAAAGTCGATGTCGGAGCCTCATTTCCTTTACGAAAAGCGCGGTCACCTCGCGATTTGTACGTTCAATCGTCCTGAAAAGCGCAACGCCCTGAGCATCGAGATGTTGGTTCGAATGGCGGACGCCTGGGACGAGGCGGACTCGGACCGGGACATCCGCGCCATCATCCTCACCGGCAAGGGCGGAGTCTTCTGCGCGGGCAGCGACCTCGGCTCGATGAGCTCCGGCAAGTGGGACGCCGACGACAGTTGGCTGAACCGGATGAAGGAAGATCCGGACATCCATTGGAAGGCGCTCCTACGGCACTACCTGACCAAGAAGCCGTTGATCGCGGCCATCGAAGGCTACGCCTTGGCGGGCGGCACGGAGATCTTGCAGGGGACCGACATTCGGGTCGCGGCGGAGGGCTCCGTATTTGGCGTCACCGAAGTGCAGTTGGGATTGTTCCCGCTCGGCGGATCGAGCGTGCGACTGCGTCGACAGATTCCGTACACCATCGCCGCAGAGATGTTGTTGGCCGGACGACGCCTAAGCGCGGAAGAGGCACTGCACTACGGTTTGGTCGGTCACGTGGTCCCGAAAGGACAGGCGCTCGAAAAGGCCCTCGAGATCGGCGAGCGCGTGGCGGCAAACGGTCCCGTCGCTGTCGCCGCGGTCAAGCAATCTCTCATCGAGAACGACGGCGTACCCGCCAAGGAAGCGCTCGCACGTTCATTGGAGATCGGCCAACCGGTCTTCAGGAGCAAGGACTCCCGTGAAGGGCCGACCGCGTTCATGGAGAAGCGGAAACCGGTTTTCACAGGCGAATAGGCCGGAAACGCGGAGCATGGGCAACGAGGCGAACAGAGCCGAGGCAGGGCGCACGGAGCGGCCAGCGGGCACCCGGGAGGCAATTCTCGCGGCCGCCGAAGAGCTGTTTGCCGAACGTGGCTTCGCCGGGACGAGCGTCCGCGACATCGTTCGCGTGTCAGGCAGCTCGCCGCCGAGCCTGTACCACTTCTTTGGCAGCAAGGAGAACCTGCTCGTCGAGCTCGTGACCGATCGGTACAAGCGCTATTGCGACGGCCTCGAGCTGAAGTTGGGGTCCGCGTCGACTCCGTTCGAAGTGTGCGAGCGGTTTTTCGAGTTCGCGTTGACGAACATCGCTCAGGAGCCGAAAACCGCGAAGTTCCTCTTCTCGATCATGTTTGGACCGCAGCAAGATATCCCGAAGGAGCCTCTCAAAGAGCTTCTGGTTCGCTGGGAGTTGATCGTGCACCAGCGCCTTCGCGACGTAGCGCCGGATGCACCGGAGGTGCGAGTGACATTCGCCCGGACGATGCTGAACGGGTTGATGACGCCGCCAGTACTTCTGTTTCTCACGGCCGGA
>JBLYYU010000082.1:0-3585 GCA_048550275.1 Polyangiales bacterium | reverse complement strand
TTCGTCGCGCTCTTGCTGGTGCTTGGCCTCTGGAAATGGGGGATGCCCCGGGCTACGGCTCGCGCTTCGGGCATGATCAGCGACCGGCTTGGCGTCGACGCGCAGATCGAAAAGACCGAGCTCTCGCTCCGAGGGGCGCAGTTGCTCGGCGTCGAGCTCCGCGGCCGGCATGGCGGCTTCACCGCGCGCATCGACGAGATCGATGCGAGGATGAACCTGTTCGGCGCACTGTTCGAGGGGGCGCGGTCTGTGCGCGCCGTGTCGGCCCGGGGAATCGAGGTCGCGGCCGATCTCAGTCACGTCGGATTCGAAGACTCGCTAGCGGAGATGCGCAGGAAAGATCCGCGAAGCGCTTCGTCGACGACGAGCAGCGGCCGCACTGGCAAGGGGAGGCGCTACGTGGTCGACGGATTGATCGTTCGAGTCGTCGATGCGGACGGCCCGCTCATTACAATTGACGAGATCAACCTTCGCAAAGAGGGCGATGTCGTACGGGCGAATGCAGAGAGCTCGCTCTTCGGTCAACGGCGCTCCGATCACGCGAGCATCGGCCCCACCAAGGTCGCATTGCGGCGCGACGAAGGGGACTGGAAGATAGACGAGCTCGAGATCGAAGGCGCCAGCCTGCGCTCGCTTGGAAATGGCGACGAGGAACGAGATGCACTCGCAACACGCCTTCGGAGGGCACTCCGAGCGCTACGCAGTCCTGAAGCTCCGGCAGAAGCGGACTCCGAACCCGACGCGGAGGCCGAAACGGAAACTGAGTCCGAGGCGTCCGGCCCGGCCGAGCGGTCTCCGGCACCAACTTGGCTCTTCTCTCGGCTGACGTCCGATGCCCGGGTTGTCGCCTCGGACGCGCAGATCGAAAGCCGAACCTCGGCCGGGCATGTCGAACGTATCCGCGACTTTCGGTGGGAGCTCCACGGGGGAGGCAACGGCTGGTACCGCGTCACCGTCGAAGGACAGACTTCCAACGATGGGGCCCTGGACGTCGACCTCAGCGTCATGCCCACGGAAGCTCGCGCAGACGGGACCATCGAGCTCCGCGATATATCGCTCGCGCTGATCGCGCCGTTTGCTCCCGAGCTTCCCCTCTACAACACGGAGGTGGGGACATTGAGCGCCGAGCTGGACTTCACCGCCAGCTCTCGCGAGCAGATCAGCATCGAGGGAAGCCTGCGGTTTCGAGAGCTGGCGGTCGCCTCCGCGCGAATCGCGGCCGAGCCGATCGAGAACATCAACCTAGGCGTTCTGGGCAAGGGCATTTGGCGACCGGAGGAGCGCTTGCTCCAAATCGAACGCGGTCGTGTCGAGATGGGCAAGGCCCGCGTCCTGATCGAAGGCGAGCTCGAACGGACCCCAGAGCACTACCGCGTCGACCTGACCGCGAAACTCCCGCCGGCGCGCTGCAACGACGTCGTGCGTGCCATTCCGAAGGGCGTCCTTGGTTCGCTCTCCCGCTTCGACTGGTCCGGCACTTGGAGCAGCGTGACGCGCATCTCCCTCGACTCCCGCGATCTCGAAGCGACCGAGTTGTCGATTCGGGTTCGGAACCTTTGCCAGTTTGAAAGGACGCCTCGCTGGGTCCGGGTCGAGCGCTTCCAACAACCCTTCCGCCACCGCGTGGTCGAACCGGACGAGACAGTCTTCGAGATGCGGACCGGGCCCGGGACGCCGAATTGGGTCGAGTACGAGGACATCAGCCCATTCATGTTCGCCTCGGTCATCAGTCACGAGGACGGCGCGTTCTACGAGCACGGTGGTTTCGCACCGTGGGCGATCCGCGATGCTCTTGTGCGCAACCTTCAAGAGGGCCGCTACGTCGTCGGGGCCAGCACCATCTCTATGCAGCTTGCGAAGAACGTCTACCTGAAGAGAGAGAAGACCATCGCGCGTAAGGTCCAAGAGGTGCTCCTCACCTGGTGGCTCGAGAACGCTCTCAACAAGGACGAGATCCTCGAGCTCTATCTGAACGTCATCGAATACGGGCCGGCCGTGTACGGCATCCGAAACGCGGCCGCGTACTACTTCGGACGTGAGCCGGCGGACCTCAGCCCGGCTGAGACCGCCTTTCTCGCGTGCATGCTGCCCTCTCCGAAGCGCTATCACGTCTCATACGAGCGTGGTGCGTTGACCCGCTCGATGAAGAGCAAGATGCGTCGCCTGCTCGAGCACATGGCGAAGCGCGAACGCATCGGTCCCGAGGCGCTTGCGTACGGCTTGGCCGAGCTCGAGGCTTTCCCGTTTCGGCGTCGAGGCGACCCCCCTCCGGCTCCACGGGTCCTCCCAGCGCTCGGCGCGCCCGAGATCCTCGATCCCGAAGCTCTCGATCCGTTCGAGACTCTTTTCGTCGCGCCCTGAGCCGATATCCGATCGAAAATTCTCGCCTCACCGCAGTATCGGCCGACCAATTACTGGGCCGAGCCGAAAGCTGGGGGTAAACACGTCCGAGACGCTGGAGCGGTCGTTGAATCGACCCTACTTCGATGCGTCCGAGGGATTATGCAAGGGTTGCTTGGCGTTGGTGGGTTCGTGCGACTCCTGATCGTGTTTGGTGTTGTTCTCGTGTCGTCGGAGGTCCTCGCGCAGCAAGAGGCCCCCGGCGTCGTCGTCATCACTGCGAGCGATGACGCTACGAGCGGCGCGGCGATTCGTATCGACGGCGAGCCGTCCGGCAATGTGCCCTTGCGCAAGACGCTGAGCCCGGGACGCCATCTCGTGCAGGTGGGCAAACGCGGCTTCGCCACGTTTTCGAAGTGGGTGGACTTGGTGTCGGGTCAGGTCTTGACCATTCCGGTCGGGCTTCAGCCCGAGCAGGCGAAGACCGGCTCGCTCCTGATCACGGCCGACGTGACCGGCCTAGCGGTTTTCATCGACGGGCAGCGACGCGGCGGGACACCGCTGGTGGTCGATGGGCTCGCCGAAGGTGAGCATCTGGTCGAGATCCGTAGTCCGGGCGAAGGGTATCAACCGTTCTCCGAGGTGGTGACCGTCAAGGCCAATCAACGAACTACCGTCGACGCGACGATTCGGATCGCGCCGGATCTCGGCAGCCTGAGGGTCATCGCGAATGTACCGGGAGCGATCATCGCCCTCGATGGCGTTGACATTGGCGTTGCGCCGGCGGCCAAGGGAGGCCTGTCGCCCGGGGAACATCTCGTCACCGCCCAGGCCAGCGGCTACGAGAGCGTCACTCAGACGGTCACGGTCATTGCAGGCAGGGAACGTGTGGTTTCCTTGAGGTTCACCACCGCGAGCACCGAGATCCCACGGATCATGGTCCGCGCGAGTGTGCCGGAGGCGACCGTGACGATCGACGGCGTGGACTACGGCAACCCGCCGATCACCATTGAACCGGCAGAGCTTGGGACCCATTCCGTGGTCGTTCGAGCGCCTGGGTTCAGGGAGGTGCGCCGGACGTGCAGCGTCGGTCCGACCCGGAACTGCGAGGTGTACGCTGCGCTCAACGCGCTTGGAGTTCCCGTTCGAGTCGAAGCCAACGTGCCAAGCGCCTCGCTCTACGTCGATGGCGAGTTGCGCGGCCCGGTGCCCTGGGAAGGGGATTTGCCCGCAGGTATCCATCAG
>JBLYYU010000081.1:0-6711 GCA_048550275.1 Polyangiales bacterium | reverse complement strand
GCGCTCCTTTCCGTTCCGCTCACCATCATCGTTCGCATGACCGCAGCACAGTCGACGGAATGGGCCTGGCTTGCGATGCTCCTCAGCTCGCCGCGAAGCGCCCGAAACTAGCGGGCTTTCGCGTCCTAGGTGGCCGAGAATCCCGAGGATGCTAGAAGTTCTGGGCGTTTTCGCCCGGGCAAGCTCGTAAACGCAGGCAGCGTCGAAGGGACCGCCCCATGAACCGCATTCCTATCTACATCGTCCGAGCGCTCGGGATCTCGCTCCTGATGGGCGCGTCCTACTGCACCTGCACGGCCACCTACAACTACTACGATCAGTGCGATACGGGCATTCCGGCGGCTGAATGCTACGCGACCCGCCGAGCGCCGGAGTCCGAGCAAGTCGCACTGGCGACCGAGATCGCGCACCGTTGGATCGACGAGCACCCGGCCGAAGAGCAAATCTGGGATTGGGGGCCTGGTGTCCTGATGTTCGCGATGACCGAGCTCTACCGAGTCACGCAGGACGAGCGCTTGCTCGAGTACTACAGCGCCTGGCTAGATCACCACATCGAAGAGGGATACGAAATCGTTTGGAGCGATAGCTGCCCACCTGCGATTACGGCTATCGCACTCTTGAGCGATCGATCGACCGATGAGTATCAGCAGGTCGTCGACGACGTTCTTCAATACCTGCAGGTCGACGGACGGCGCACCGAGGATGGCGGCATCAGTCACAACGGTGTGTTCGGGAGCACCCCGTCCATCTGGGTCGACAGCGCGTTCATGTTCGGAATGGTCTTGAATCGCTGGGGCGAGCTCAGCGGCGACGATGCCTACCTGGACCTCATGTCCGAGCAGATGGCGCTCTTCGCTCGACGCCTGCAACATGAGAACGGCCTGATGCAACACGCCTACGGCTGGCCCGGAGACGTCGACGACGACATCTACTGGAACCGAGGCAACAGTTGGGTGACGGCCTCGCTATCCGATTACCTCCGGGTGCGCCTCCTCAGTGGCCAGTCCGATCCGGTGGTTGAAAAAATGTTCCGCGACCAGGTGCGCGGCGCCTTGGAGCTTCAAGACCAGGAAACCGGCCTCTGGTGGACGATCATGAATCGGCCCGGCGAGGCCTACCAAGAGACCAGCGGTCCGGCGCTGTTCGCGTACGGAATCGCCCGGGCCTACCGCTACGGAATTCTCGGTGAGCAGGAGCTCGAGGCCGCCCTGAAAGCGGTCGAAGGGATCAAGGACCGCGTGCAGAACGACACGGAAGGCCGGCCAGTCGTCACCGGGACATCCTTTGGGACAGACCCCACCAACTTGGAAACGTACCTTTCCGTAGAGCAGGCCGATGACGTCAACTACGGCGCGGGCGCGGTCATCTTGGCGCTGATCGAAACTTCGGGCCTGGCCGACTGAGCTCGATGCGTGCTGGTCGAAGGCCGACGGTGTTGGACGGGCTTCGGCTCGCCCTGTTGCTCGCTATAGCCGGGTGCGTCGATTCGGGCGCAAGCCAGCATCAGCTCACCGGGCCACCCGCGGAGGCGCCGCTCGCCAGCGAGGTCGATCCGTTCATCGGCACGGCCGCCGACGGTCAGACCTTTCCTGGCGCCGTCGTGCCCTGGGGCATGGCGAGCCCCAGCCCGCACACGACGCTCACCACAGCCGCCGACGCGGTGAACGGCGTCTTCGTCAACGCGGGGTATCGGCACGGCGACCCGACGATGCGTGGCTTCGGCCTGTCGCACTTGAGCGGCGTCGGTTGCCCCGATATCGGTGTGCCCGTCGTCGCGCCCTCCTTGGGCGCGCCACCCGCCACGTTCGACGACTACACCTCGACCTACCAAAACGAAGTTGCATACGCCGGCTACTACCGCGTCGAGCTCGGCGAGCGAGGCTTGGTCGCCGAGATGACCGCTACACTTCGCACGGCGGTCTTCCGGTTCTGGCTTCCCGAGGGCGAGCCCGCCAACCTCGTGGTTGATCCTGCGCGCGGCGTGAGCTGGATTCGGAACCAAGCCGCGATCGAGCTCGGAAACAGCGGTAGCGAGATCGCCGGCTCGTCGTCCTATGGTGGCTTCTGCGCGATGTCCGGTGGCGGCCGGCTTCACTTTGCGGCCCGAGTCGATCGCGGCGCGGATTGGGTCACGGAGGTGTCCCCGAATGGCAAAGACGGGGAGGCGATGGCGTACTGGCGGTACGATCGCGCGCCCGCCGAACCGGTAACGATGTGGGTCGGCCTTTCCTGGGTAAGCGTCGAGCAAGCGAGGGCAAACCTCGAGGCGGAGCAGCTGCCGTTCGACGAGGCGCGAGATGCTGCAGCGCTCGCATGGCAGAGTGCGCTCTCCCGAATCGAGGTCAGCGGAGGCCCTGCCGCCGACCGCACCCGGTTCTACACGGCGCTCTACCATGCGCTCATTCACCCGAGCATCTCTCACGACATCAGCGGCACGTACCCGCGCTTCGAGACCGATGACGTCGGGCAGGCAGGAGGCGAGGCGCGCTACACGGTCTTTTCACTTTGGGATACCTATCGGACGGTTCATCCACTCCTGACGCTGGTCTACCCCGAGACGCAGCTCGACATCTTGCGCGCGATGCAAGACATGACTCTCGGCGCGGCGGCCCCGCCGAAATGGGAGTTGATAGGTGACGAGGTCCAGATGATGGTCGGCGACCCTGCTGCGATCGTTTTCGCGGATTCCTACGCCAAGGGCCTGACCGGTTTCGCCGTGCAAGACGTCTATGAGACCCTGCGCGACGCTGCGAACGACGCAGCGCACCGGCCTGGCAACGAGGCGTACCTCGACCTCGGTTTCGTGCCGATGGAGCTGGCCAATACGGTTTGGGGGCCTGTTTCGACGACGCTCGAGTACGCTCTGTCCGACTGGTCGTTGGCCCAGCTCGCGCATGCGCTCGATCGCGATGACGAAGCCGAGGCCCTGCTGTTCCGAGGAGCGTCGTACGCCGGATTTTTCGACGAAGAAACGGGCACGCTGCGCCCTAAGAACCGGGACGGCTCGGTGCTGGCGCCCTTCGATCCCGATGCGACCACCGGCTCGTTTCCACTGCGCCTCGGGGGACCTGGCTACGTCGAAGGCACGGCCTGGCAGTACAGTTTCTTCGCACCTCATGACATGGACGGTCTCATCTCTCTTCACGGGGAGGCGAAGTTCGTGGAGCGCCTGCAATGGTTCTTCGACACCGATCGCTTCGAGATGTGGAACGAGCCCGACATGGGCTACCCCTACCTGTTCACATTCGTCGACGGTGAGTCGCAGCGGACGCAACGGCAAGCCCGTTTGGCGCTCAGTCGCAATTTCGGCGTCGAGCCTGACGGTCTACCCGGCAACGACGATGCCGGGACGATGAGCGCCTGGTTCGTGTTTTCCGCGATGGGTTTCTATCCCGTGACGCCCGGGCTACCGGAGTACCGTCTTGGGAGCCCCCTCTTCGAGCGCGTGACGATACACCTCAGCGATGCCCATCATTCCGGAGAGGCGTTCGTCATCGAAGCGCCGGGCAACCGGGCCGAGACGTTCTACGTTCGCGAGGCGCTCCTCAACGATGAGCCAATCTCGTCGCCCGCGCTTTCGCATGACGCGATCACGTCGGGCGGAACACTCCGCCTCCAAATGAGCGCGACCCCAAACTAACGCATGAACGAAGGCGGCGTGGACATGCCCGCCAGGATGTACGCTGTTGCGGGCGCCACCTGGCCGTCGTCTTCGATCCCCTGAATGCACCAGCGCGCTGCCTCGCGAAGGTCCCCGAAAGCCTTGTTTGGAGCCGGCTGCGGCGAGATCCAGCGGAGCGCCGTATATGCGCCTCGTGCGATCGAGCTCGACAAGACGATCGCGCTTCCGATGTTCTTCGTACGAATGACCGGGCGCCTTCCGTCCTCGAAGTCCTTCATGCGTTTGCGGAGCGTCGCGCCGGGCACGTTGACCAGCGTGGATGTATCCACGATGAGCGCGTGACGTTTCGGCGCCGCGAACACCGCCTCGTACGAGTCCTGCAGGTAGCCGATGTCCTCGAGATTCAGCTGCGGCGGCATCGTCACGAGGACCAAAGGCCACATCGACGCGTCGAAGCGGATCCCCACCCCTGCGGGCTGCGCGCCGATTTCAGGAGCCCCGTCCATCTCTCACGATCTTATCGAGAAGAGGGACCCGCCCGCAAATCCAGCGCGGAATTAACCCGTCGAGGCATGCGAGTCGAGCCCGGCGAGCGCGTATGCAGCGATCGGAACGACCTGCCCATCCGCTTCGATGCCCTGCACGCACCATTGAGCGGCTTCTTGAATTCCGGCGAATGCGCGGTTGGGCGCCGGCTGCGGAGAGATCCATCGCAGCGCCGTGTAGCCCCCACGAACGAGCGCGTTCTGAATCAGGATTGCGCTGCCGATGTTCTTCCGATGAATGATCGGTCGACGACTGTCCTCGAACGCTTTCATCTCGCGACGCAGGGTCGCGCCCGGGACTCGGACGATCGGCGTCGTGTCGACGATGAGAGCGTGACGGGTGGAAGCGGCGAAGACGTGCTCATAGCAACTTCGAAGGTGTTCGAAATCCGCTGCCGCGGTGACCGGTGGCATCGTGACCACCACGAGCGGCCACATCGACACGTCGAACCGAAGGCCTACGCCCGCCGGTGCCGGCCCGATGCTCGGTGCTTCCCCCATGCTTCGATTATCGGCATTGCACGCGCGGAAGCAAACTAGGGGCGGAGCTTACACTCCGCCGGTTTCCGTAATGATGAGCTCGTGAATGTGGCGGGCCAGCTCGGGACCGGCCGCCTCTTGCAAGAAATGCCCGCCCTCGACCCGCGTATGGGCCTGTCCCGCAGCGCCCGGGACCCTCTCTTGGAACAGAGCGTCCCAGTCGCCGAGAACGGGATCGCCGTTGCTGTAGACGGTCAAGAATGGCTTTGTCCACCGTTTTAGCACCTCCCACGTCGCGACATTCCCGGCGGTGGCCGGGTCCTCGGCCGACATGGGGATCAGTCTCGGGAAAACACGGACCCCGGCCAGGTATGCATTCGACGGGAACGGCGCGTCATATGCGCGCCTTTCTTCGGCGCTCAAGGTTCGCCCGGATGCCCGGCTGACGATCTGACCGACTGGAATCCAGGGGCTCCAACGGGTGAATGCGCGCCAAGCCCGAATCAGCGCTCGCTTCGTCTGAAACCCCTCCTCCCCGGGTAGGAGGCCGTTTCCGATCACGATTCGACCGAATCGCGCGTCCTTCTCAGCGGCCAGCCGTAAGCCGATGCTGGACCCCCAGTCTTGACCAAAGAGGGTGATGTCCCGCAGATCGAGCGCGTCGATCAACGCTCCGACCCAACGTTGGTGTCGGGCGACGCTGTAGTCGGCCTGCCGAGTCGGCTTGTCGGACTTGCCGAAACCGATGAGTACATGGGCAGCTGCAATGAACGGGGAAGAGAGCAGCTCCACAAATCCAGGCAGGGTACAGGGAGTTTGTCCCTCAGGCTGGCACCTTCCCGGCAGAGCAGAGTGGAAGCAACTGGAAATGTTCCTGGGAATGAGTCAGGCCAGTGCCGATTCCATAGGGTGGAGAGGGACTGATGAAGGAGGTAAGCTGAAAGAAGCTGGTTTTACACATTGGGATAGCCCTAATACCGGAGCGACAAATTCAAGTGGATTTACGGCACTTCCGGCAGGCTACCGATATGAGCATGGTGAATTTTCGAATATCGGTTTTGCCATTGGATTCTGGACTTCAGAGGAGTATGATACCTCAACTGCCTGGATCCGTTATCTTGATGCTATTCGTTCTGATACGCACCAGAACAATAATGACAAGAATTTTGGATTTTCTATCCGCTGTGTTCAGGATTAAGTGAGCGCGCCAGCACATTCACAATCTCACCGATGTAGAATTTGTGGAAGTCGCCTTTCGGGTAGTGCTTTTTGGCCACATCGGGCAGAATGAAGTTCTTTTTTGTCAGGCTGTCCTCATAGATTTTGCGGCATTCGAGCACCAGGCGGGCTTCTTCAAAGATCACATTGCCACGGTCGGTCTCCACGGGAGTGAGACCCGTTTCAGCCGCTTTGTCATAATCACGGCCCGAGCGGGTGCCGCAGAATTGCAGCGCGGTCCGGTGACGGTCGGTGAAAAAGCTCAGGGTATATTCCTCGTAGCGATTCACAAACTCGTAGGTGTAACGTTGAGGCCGGATCCAGGCCATGGCCGTGGGAAGGTTCCACATAATACCCAGGTGACCCCAGCTGGCGGTCATGGTATTATAGTCTTCCAGTCCGCCCGCGGTCACCAGCATCCAGTCCTTATCAATGAGCTTGAATATATTGTCGCTAATCTCGGTGGGCTTGATGATTTGAAAGGGATCCATGAGCAGGTGTGATTTAGTGGATTAGTTTTTTTTGATGTAACGGAAAACAAAGGAGTAAAGCAGGGCAATGGCGGCCAGCAGGGTGGCTATGCGTCCCAGAAAGTCACCATGCCGGGTATAAAAAGTAAGATGGTCATTTTTGTTAAGGGTGCCCACCAGTCCGGTTTCTTCCCACCATTCAGTGCGTGCCAGCTCCCTTCCCCGCTGATCGATGAGTGAAGAAATGCCGGTATTGGCACTGCGTGCCACACTGCGCCGGTTCTCAATGGCCCTGAGCCTGGCAAAGGCATTGTGCTGACGGTGACCGGGGGTGTTGCGCCACCAGCCGTCGTTGGTGATTATAAAGAGGAAATTT
>JBLYYU010000080.1:0-7911 GCA_048550275.1 Polyangiales bacterium | reverse complement strand
TGCTGCTCGGATCGATCGTCGCATTGATTTGACGAGTCGGATCGTCGACTTCGATCGAGAAGCGTTCGACCTGAAGCTTCAGGTCGTGCGCAAGCCGGGCTAGCAGCCCGTCCTTGAATGAGAAGATCAAACATTCGGAGTTGTAGGCGTCGTACCTAGCCATCGACGGCGATGTAGCTCACCCCCGTCGATGGGGCCAGTTCGGTGACCCTAGTATT
The DNA here is from genome assembly GCA_048550275.1 of Polyangiales bacterium. Classification (GTDB taxonomy): domain Bacteria; phylum Myxococcota_A; class Polyangia; order Polyangiales; family Houyiibacteriaceae; genus SG8-38. The sequence continues at coordinate 7,693 of JBLYYU010000080.1, read as the reverse complement.
ACAGTTAAGGTGTTTTGACGTAGTACGAACCGAGTACGAGCAGCATCTCCTCCTCGGTCGTCACGCCGGGACCCGCGGGACAGGCGTCACAGATGCCTCCGCCGCCGCAGACCGCGTCGTCGCCACCGCAAGACATGCCCTCGTTCGGGCCGCCGTAGCAGGAGCGCTCCTCGGGTTCGCAACCGCATGTGAAGAGGTCGATCCCGGCGGCCTGCGCAAAGGGCGCGACGCCCTCGACGAAGTCGCAGGTCTCCGCCTCGGGGCGAACCGAGTGGCGACGAACTTCGCTGGGGTTGCTTTCACCGTTGTCGAACACGGAGCAGTAGCGGAACGTTCGATCTTCCGCGTTCGAGCTATCGAAGCCCATGATGCCGTCGCCAGCGAAGCGCTGGTAGAGCGGATCTTCGTAGTCGAAGCTGATGTAGTCCGGCTCCCGATCGAGGGGCACACAATTGGCGTCCTCGGGACTGCAGATCTCGTTGGGCGGGTACCAAATACGGAACTGCTTTCCGAAACGATGCGTGTGGCTGGTCAGGGTCAGAAGCTGCGCGTTCCGCGGAAGGGTGTAGGACGTGCATACTTCCTTAGAGGTGTACGCATCGATGCGACCCATGCCGAGCAGGTTGCGCCCGTCGAAAATCTGCACCCGCGGGTACACTTGCTCATCGGGTTGGGCGAACTCGAGGTTCATCCATTGCTCGACCGAGGTGTCCTGGTCGGTGAGATTGAAAGCGTGGCTGTCCCAGAGGATGAAGCCCTTGACCGGCATGAGGGAGTAGACGTCGGGCGGGTACTTCTCGCGGAAGCTAGACTCCTGCGCCGTGGCCACGTTCTGCCTGGTGTCGGCGGCGCCGAAGAGCCCAGCGACAGTTCCCATTTCGTCGGGGCCGTGGGGGTAGTTGATGCAAGCGACCGAGCTTTCCACCGGAGTCGTGCACTGACCTCGCTCCCCGCACTCGTCACCGCCGGGCGTGCAGCTCGCGCCTGCGGTCGGCCCGCCTAGGCAACTCCAGCCCTGCCATGACTCGTCCATCGGATCCCACTGTTCGGGGCTGTCGGCGGGGGGCACGTAGAAGTCGATGATACTGTGGTGTGACTGCGGGTCCTGCGCCAAGAGCACGTTCTTGTACGCAAAACAGTCGCGTTCCGGGCCGCCCAGCGCTTCGCTGCAGGGCCCCGTGACGCCGGCGGGCCCCCGGGCGGTGAAATCGTAGTACGTGACGAAGCAGACCTCGCCCTCGGACTCCGAGTGAACGTCCCAACCGCCGGAGTAGAGCTGGATGCCCTTTTCAGCAGCAGGCGGAGGCAGCGGCTGAATCTTGTTCGGCGCCACTGCACCTTCGAGCTCGCAGCTGGCGAACTCTTCGGAGCCATCGACGATGTCCGTCTCAGGTGCGCCCCCGCGAATCCACGCACGGAGCAGGCCAAGGTCGTCTTCGCTCAGCGCGCCCTCGCCCGTCGGCATCTTCCCGCCGCCAATGCCAAGCGGGCCTAGCTCGAAGTCCTCAGTCTTGGCCGCGACCTTCTGGTACAGGAGGGACAGGTCCTGTTCACCCGGGAAGACGCGAACGTAGTCGCCGGAACTGGCGGCGACGTTGACGAGGTTCGCATAAGCGTTCTCCGGTCGAAGGTCGAGATCACCGGTGGCGTTTTCACCGTGACAAGCGGACGCCGTGCAGCCTTTGGCTTCGAAGATCTGCTGCTGCACCTGGTCGAAGGTGCTGTCGACATCGCACTTCGGTTTCGGGGCGCTCGAGCTGTCGGATCCACATGCGACGAGAGTCAACGCTGCGATCGCGGCTACCGCGTATTGAACGGGTTTCATTAGTCACTCCAAACGGGGTTTTATGGCTAAGTTAGGGGCCGATTGTTCCTGATGCGGCTATCGGTGCAAGTCAAAAATATGAGATGTGCTCAGATTGATAGCAAGAAAGCCGTTGATGTCAGCCATCAGGGTTAAGGTTCCGCGATGTAGTATGACCCTAGCGGGATGAACATCTCATCATCCGTAGTGACGCCGCCGAGGAGCGGACAGGCGTCACACGTCCCTCCAGCACCGCAGACCGAGTCGTCCCCACCGCAGGGATCGCCCTGGTTGTCACCCCCGAGGCAGACGCGCTGGGACTCCGCGCAACCACAGTGGCCCGCGGGAAAATCGCAGGACGGGGTGTTTGGCTTGGTCGACTCTCGCTTGACCTCGGATGGATTGTCGGCACCGTTGTCGTAGACGGCGCAGGCCTTGAACGTGCGGTCCGACTCGTTCGCCGACGAGTAGTCATTTGGCGGGTCGTAGTACGTGTAGAGAGGATCGTCGTAGAGTCGGCTCAGGTAGTCCGGTTCGAGCTCCGGCGGCGTGCAACCGGCAACGGCGGCGCAGGGTTCGTTCGGCGGCAACCAAATTCGGAAAAGCTCGCCGCGTACGTGCATGTGAGAGCTGAGCGACATGAGCTGCGAGTGCTGCGGCAAGGTCCAAGTCATGCAGATCTCACGCTTGTCGAACGGCGCCACCGACGACATGGCGAAGATGTTGTCGGCCTCGAAGATCTGTTCGCGGATGTACTGCCTGTCGGACTCGGAAACGAAGTCGAGGTTCACCCACTGCTCGATGGAAGAGGGCTTCTTGGTGAGGTTGAAGCCGTGGCTGTTCCAGGAGACGAACCCTCGCAGTGGAAGGATCGAATAGACGCCGGGCGGGGGAAGGTCGATGGAGGTCGACTCCTGGGCGCCGCCGAGCGGAATCTGCGTATCGCCGCTTGGTCCGCCGAGGCCGCCGCCGAGTCCAAACGACGGAGGGGCGTAGTTGTAGCCAATGCAGGCGACCGAGCTGATCACAGGGGTCGTGCACTGACTGTGTTCGCCGCAGGCGCCGGCTTCGGTCGGGTCGCAGCTCTCCCCTGCCCGGTCCCCGCCGAGACAGGCCCAGGGGCCCCATTGTCCGTTGTTCGGATCGGATTCCGGCGTGTAGACGCTGATGATGCTGTGGTGCGACTGCGCGTCTTGAGCGAGCTCGTTACGACCGAACGCGAAACACTTCCGGCCTTCGCCGTACTGCTCGCAGTCGACCTGGTACTCGGCAGGCACCTGATCGCTGAAATCGTAGTAAGTCGCGTAGCAGACCTCGTCTTCGGCCTCCCCCTCGATGTCCCAGCCGCCCGCGTAGAACTGGACGCCCTTGTCTGCGGTCGGGGCGGGCAGCGGGTCGATCTTGCTCGGGTCGGGCTCGAAACTGCCTGCGCAGCCTAGCAGCTCGAGCGTTCCGCCTACGATGGAGTCCGAAGGTGCGCCCTTGCGGATCCAAGTCTGGATGGCCTGGAGCTCGTCTTCGCTGAGCGCGGCCTCACCGATCGGCATCGGCTGTCCGAGTGATCCGAGGTCGGTGCCTTCCGTAGCGGCCTCGAGCTTGTGGTAGAGCAGGCTGAGATCCTGATCGCCGGGGAAGACACGATCCATCGAGGGGGCGATGGCGCTCTTCGCGCGGACGAGCGCGTCGTACGAAGCACCGACTCGGAGGTCCAGACCGCCGAGCTTGGCTTCGCCGTGGCAGGTGCTGGCGGTGCATCCTTTGGCTTCGAAGATCGTCGCCTGGATGGCGTCGTAGGTGCTTGCATAGTTGCAGCTCTTCTGCGTGGTGCCGCTCGAGTCGGAGCCGCAGGCTGTAAGGAAGAGCGCGGCGAGCGTCGCGCAGACAAGTACAAGTAAGGACGAGTTTTGTTTTGGCATTACGTTTATTGTTCCACTTCGACTAGAGCCCGAAAAAGGCTTAGTCAACTGACTCCCGTTCAATTGACTGGAAGTGGCGATTCGCGCAAGGCTTGCCGCACCCCGAGGAGGGTTGAAGATGCCGCTCGAAACTCTTTTCAAGGCCGCGAACTACGCGGTGCTTCCCTTCTGGACATTGCTGATCTTGGCGCCACGTTGGTCCTGGACACAGCGATTGGTGCACGGACCGGTCGTGCTTCTTCTGCTGACGCCGATCTACGCGTTCATGCTGTTTGGGTACGGGCCGGCACCCGAGGACTTCAACTTCAACAGTCTCTACGGCGTAATGATCGGATTTTCGGTCCCACACATCGTGACCGCCGGTTGGATTCACTATTTGATCTTCGACCTGTTCGTAGGCGCCTGGGAGGTCCGGGACGCGCAGCGCCGAGGCGTCTCGCACTTCCTCGTGGTGCCGTGCCTGATCGCGACGCTGATGGTTGGCCCGATCGGACTCCTGCTGTACGTGACGCTGCGGTTCATCAGCAATCGAGTGCTCGAATACGATGAAGCCGGGACGCTCTGAGCTCGGCCGCGGCGCGGCTCAGGAGTGGAATTAGATAGGGCCGGCACCTTTTCGGCGCCGGCCCTCGATGATCAGGTCTCCCACCAAGAGGGGGGAGTTCGCCTAGGGGCTAACTCGCCCAGACCTCCGATGAGAGTCCGATTCTAGAATTGCCGTCCATATGCACATTCCTCCCCCGGCGATGCCGGCGCTCTTGGGTCTCTGGGCACCATGCCCAGACCGCTCGGAGCGTTCCTTGGTGGTTCGACCCACGGATATCGAGGGCCATTTCACTGTAGCGAGTTTCCTTCGAAGGCCTTCGCCTCGTTCGGAGTTCGCACCATTGCGGGGCAATCCACCCGACCGCTACACGCGGCAAGTTTCGTTGCGAAAGGGAGAACCCTTTTTCGGGCAACGTCACTCACGCTTACCAAGATACCCGCAACGCTCGGTCGAGCCAAGCTCGGAACGGCTCAGAGCAGGAATTCGTCCAGTAACTGTAGGATTTGCAGGTTTCGCCCTCGGACCCCCGCCAGCTCTCGTAGCACCGTCGACTCGAACGTTGGCTTGATGTGATAGAGCAGGATCGGAAGCTCTTGAGTATGGGTGAGCTTGTCGAGCTCGGAAGCCAGCATCTTGGGCGTCAGATGTTTCGAGGCATGCGCGAGCGCTTCTTCGTCGTTCGGAAATGAAACTTCCATCATCAACGCTTGCAGATCGTCGAGCGCGTTGATCCTGGTCCAGAGCTCTTCGGTAGGCCCGGTGTCACCGCCGTAGACGATGCTCTTTCCGTTTTGGCGGATGACGAACGCCGATGTGTCGACCGTGTGGTTCACCAGAATCGGTGTGACCTCGTAGCCGTCGACTTCGCTCGGCGCATTCGGTTGAACCTCCACGTATCGGACGGTCGGCCCGTCCTTCGCATCGATTCGAGTGAAGTCCGGCCAGATGGTGTCGTTGAAGAAGTGCTCGCGCAGCGCCCGAATCGTTTCGGGGATTCCGACGATCTCGAGCGTCGACCCGCCCTGCTGGCAACGGTTGTCCGCGAGCGTGGCGAGGTCGCGAATGTGGTCCATGTGAGGATGGCTGACGAGCACGGCCGAGATGCGCTCCTGCTCGTCGAGCGAGAGAGCGCTGGTGATGGCGCCAGCGTCGATCGCCACGCTATCGCCCACGAGAAAGCTCGAGGTTCGATGTTTCGGCGTTTCACCGCCGTGGCAGCCGAGTATGCGAAGCTGCATCAGGCGGCCCCTGATCGTCGGATGAAGTCGAGGAACTCGGCCAGACGTTTCCGGTCCTTGACGAGAACGAAGCCGCTCGACACCTCGATCACGCCCACCCGGCTCAGTCGCAGGAGAGCCGCGCGCGCGTCGGTCTTGCTGATCCCGAGCGACAGGGCGAGCCCTTCGTCGGTGACGTCGGGCGCCGCCGCCCCTTCGGCCCTGTTGAGGCTCGCCTCGAGCTCCAGAATGACGCGGGCCGTGGTGTCGTCTTCGAGGAGTAGGTCGATGAAACGGTTGGCGTTGTCGATGCGTTCGGCCAGGTGCCGAATCAGGCGAATCGCAACCTCGCCACTCCGAGAGACCATGTCTTGGAGCTTCGCTGCGGGCACCTTGAGGAGCTCGGCCTCTTCGAGAACCTCGGCGGTCGCGGTTCGAGGGCAGCCGGTCACGACCGCCATCTCTCCGAAAAAATCCCCCGGGCCCAGAGTGGTCACGACGCGCTTCCGGCCATGCGCTTCCTTCAGGACACGAACCTTACCAGCGCGAATGACGTACATCGAGCCGCCCGGATCACCCTGACGGAAGACCGTCGTACCACCCGAAAGGCGAACCCCAAATCTGTCGGCCAGCGACTGAACCGTCATACCCCCACCGAAATCAATGTACCCCGCTGCGAAGTCGACTGCCAGATCGATAGCCCGTAATCTGGGAGAGGGGCTTCGATGACGGTCGATTGGCAGCAAGTGCAGCAATTTGCGCCGGAGCTCGGCGTCTTGCTCAACTTCTTGGTCGCCCTCACCACCTCGACGCACGTCATTTTGAACAAGAGTGACACGCGTTCAGCGACCGCCTGGGTGGGGCTGATTTGGCTGGTTCCGTTTCTCGGCTCGATTCTCTACGTGTTCCTCGGCATCAACCGAATTCAGCGTCGAGCGAAAGTCTTGAAATCGGGCGCGACCGACTACGACGTCCTGCTGGACGAGGCGCCCCGATCGCCGGCCGACCTCGATCGTGAGCTCGGGAGCGACCGTGCTCGCCTGATCGAGCTGGCCCGAGTCGTCAGTCAGGTCTCCGATCGCCCCTTGCTCGTCGGCAACCGGATCGACCTCCTCGTCGACGGTGACGAGGCCTACCCGGCGATGATCGCCGCGATTCGCGAGGCGAAGAAGTCGGTCTCGCTGCTCAGCTACATCTTCGAAGCCGAGGGCGTGGGAGCCGAGTTCGTCGATGCGCTTGCCGACGCCCAGGAGCGCAACGTGGAAGTCCGCGTTTTGGTCGACGACGTCGGCGCTCGCTACGCCCGGCCTCGAATCCACCGCGTGTTGCGAAGCCGGGGGTTGCCGGTGGCTAGGTTCCTTCCAGCCCTTCTTCCGCGCTCGGTGACCCATTTCAACTTGCGCAACCACTGCAAGATCATGGTCATCGATGGCCGGATCGGCTTCACCGGAGGCATGAACATCCGTCAGGACTCGGTGCTGGCTTCCGAGCCGGACTACCCGACCAAGGACGTTCACTTTAGAGTGCTTGGCCCGGTGGTGGCGCAGCTTCAGGAGTCGTTTGCAAGGGATTGGGCCTTCACGACCGGGGAACGCCTGGCCGGACGGCTCTGGTTTCCCGAGCTCGGGCCTCGAGGGGAGACTTTGGCGCGTGGCATCAACGACGGCCCGGATCGGGACATCGACGCGTTGCACTGGACCTTTTTGGCAGCGGTGAGCACTGCGCGGAGGTCGGTCCGGATCATCACGCCGTATTTCCTGCCGGACAAGGTTCTCAGCAAGGCGCTGCACTTGGCGGCGCAGCGGGGAGTGGAGGTCGACATCGTCGTGCCGGAAGTCGGGAACCTTCCCGTCGTCCGCTGGGCGATGTGGGGGAACTACCGGCAGGTCTTGCATGACGGTGTTCGAATTTGGCTCACTCCGCCGCCCTTCGATCACTCGAAGTTGATCGTGGTCGACGGATACTGGGCGTCGGTCGGTTCGGCGAACTGGGACCCGCGCAGCCTTCGACTGAACTTCGAGTTCAACTTGGAGTGCTACGACGAAGAGCTCGGCGCCTGCCTCGACGCACACGTTCGGGCTCGCATCGCGGGCGCACGCGAATTGACGCGGGACGAGCTCGATGGCCGATCGTATTTTCGCAGAGTGCGCGATGGCACCGCGCGGCTACTCAAGCCCTACCTCTGAGCACGTCCGAGCTCGGCGAGGGC
>JBLYYU010000079.1:0-8299 GCA_048550275.1 Polyangiales bacterium | reverse complement strand
GCCCATTTGAAGTGGCAGGTGCTCGCAGCGCGACGTGGACCGAAATAGGAGACAACACGATCATGAGCCCAAATCCAGATCTGAAGTACAAAGTTGCCGACCTTTCGTTGGCCGACTGGGGACGAAAGGAAATCGCAATCGCCGAGCACGAGATGCCCGGCTTGATGGCGCTTCGAAGAGAATACGGCGCTCAGAAGCCTCTTGCCGGCGCGCGCATTGCAGGCTGCTTGCACATGACCATCCAGACGGCCGTTCTCATCGAGACGCTCCGTGAGCTCGGGGCGGAGGTCACCTGGACTAGCTGCAACATCTACTCGACGCAGGACCACGCGGCCGCTGCGATCGCCACCACGGGCGTTCCGGTGTTCGCTTGGAAGGGCGAAACCGAGGAAGAGTACGACTGGTGCATCCACCAGCAGATCCGTGCGTTCGACGGCGGCAAAGCCCCGAACATTCTTCTCGACGATGGCGGCGACCTGACTGCGATCGTCCACCAGCAGTATCCGGAGCTCTTCGAAGGCGCCGATCGCATCATCGGGCTCTCGGAAGAGACGACGACTGGCGTGCACCGCCTGTACGACATGGAACGAGACGGCACGCTCAAATGCCCGGCGATCAATGTCAACGACTCCGTGACCAAGTCGAAGTTCGACAACCTCTACGGCTGTCGCGAGTCGCTCGTGGACGGCATCAAGCGTGCCACCGACGTGATGATCGCTGGCAAGGTCGTCGTGGTCGCCGGCTACGGCGATGTCGGTAAGGGCTGCGTGCAGGCGATGGCCCGCGCCGGCGCCCGAGTTCTGGTCACCGAAATCGACCCGATCTGCGCGCTTCAAGCGTCCATGGAGGGCCTCCAGGTCGTCACGATGGAAGACGCTGCTCCAATCGCGGACATCTTCGTCACCGCCACGGGCTGCTGCGATGTGGTCACCGGCGAACACATGAAGCAGATGAAGAACGAAGCGATTCTCTGCAACATCGGCCACTTCGATTCCGAGATCCAGATGGCCTGGCTCACCGAGCCATCGAACGGCATCGGCGAAGAAGAAATCAAGCCGCAGGTCGATCACTTCATTTTCCCCGATGGCAAGCGCATCATCGTGCTAGCCCGCGGTCGTTTGGTCAATCTCGGCTGTGCGACTGGTCACCCGAGCTTCGTGATGAGTAACTCGTTCAGCAACCAGGTGCTCGCGCAGATCTCGCTCTGGACCGAGCGGGACCGCTACGAAAACGGCAAGGTGTACGTGCTTTCGAAGGAGCTCGACGAGAAGGTTGCCGAGCTTCACCTCGGTCAGCTCGGCGTCAAGCTCACGAAGCTCACGCCCGCCCAGTCCGAATACCTTGGCATCCCCTCGAACGGGCCGTTCAAGCCGAGCTACTACCGCTACTGAGCCAGGATGGTCTCGCTCCTGCTCGAGACTTGGCGTTACTTCACGTCGCATGATGGGCGGTTGCTCTCCGGAGCAATCGCCTTCTATGCGTCGTTGGCGATTGCTCCGCTTGGGGTCGTCGCTCTGTTGATCGCTTCGCTGGTCATGCCGGAAGCGGAGGCGCGCGAGGAACTGGTTGCTCAGGTCGGGGTCTTTCTCGGCCCGGAGATGGCGGGCTTCGTCATCGACGCCATGGTGCGGCTGGGCGAGGAGGCGACGAGTTATGCGGCCCCCGTCCTCGGTGCGCTGTTCATGCTCTACATATCCACCCGTCTGTTCTCGATGCTCCGGCGCGCGCTCAACCACATGTGGGGCATTCGGCCCAAGCTTCTCGTTCACTCGACTCGTTCGGAGACCTTCCATCTTCTGCGGCGCAGGTCTCTCGCTTTCGCGATGGTACTGGTTTTCGGGAGCTCGCTGATCGCCCTGGTCTTGCTGCACTCGGGGGCCGCGGCCGCCGCGAACCTCTTTGGAGATAGCCGTTACCTCCTCAATCTGGCCGAGTTTGCGAGCGCGTTTGCGGTATTGGCGCCCTTGATCGCACTGGTCTACCGCTGGCTGCCCGACGCTATAATCTCCTGGCGCGACGTCTGGGTGGGCGCGGCGGTTACCTGCCTCTTCGTGCTTGGCGGCTCCTTCTTAATCGGAATCTACCTCGGGTACGCAAGCCCGGCGTCGATCTACGGTGTCGCCGGATCACTCATCGTGCTTCTGCTCTGGATCTACTACACGACCCAGATCTTCCTGCTCGGTGCGGTCTTCACACGCGCCTGGGCGCGGCAGCGGGGAAGGGCGATCGAGCCGCTTCCCTTTGCCGAAGTGGTAGAGACGCGCGACTACTCGGCGAAGGTTTCAGCGAGCGACGCGTAGTGCGGCGCCTGAGCGGGCGCATCGGACGTCGTCCCGTGCATGTGCTTTTCGAGGAAGTCGAAGAGCGCGCCCCACTGCTCACGTGCAGCCGCACGCCAGAGCAGGACGTTGAACGCATGAATCTCGCCCCGGAAGACGTGTAGCTCGCATTCTGTTTCGCGCGCGGCCAGCGCGTCGCTAAGGCGAATCGTGTCGCCGAGAAGTGGGTCCGCCGTGCCGACCGTCGTGAAGAACGGTGGGAGGGGCCGGCTGCCCGGCACGGCCGCTTGTTCGAAGAGACGAAGCGGGCTTGCCAGCGGAAACTGGAGCGCTCGTTTGACGCGCCGACCGAGGTACGAGTACGCGGTGCCTCGAATCTCGCCCTTGATCCAGCTGGCCATACGTCGGCTCTTCTCTGGGTCGCGCCAGAACCGCCGTATGTCGTGCAGGTCGAGGACCCCGTAGAGCGGAGCGACACATGCGATCTCGGCTTCGCGCTCGAAGATACTTCTGGTGAAAGGCTCGGGTCGCGGGTGCGTCGCACAATACGACAGCGCCGCGGTCAGATTCGCGCCAGCGGACTCGCCGATGATGGCCAGCCGTGAGGTGTCGGCGCCGTACTTTGCTCCGTTGTCGAGCACCCACTCGAGCGCTGCGATCGCGTCCTTGAGTGGCTTTGGGTAGGTGTGCACGGGGCCGAGCCGGTAGTTGATGTTGAACACCTGGTAGCCCTGCGCCGCCAGCACGTACGCCATGATTCGGTGGGTGTCCTTCGACATCATCGAGAACGCGCCACCGTGGATGTAGACGATCGTCGGCAAGGACCCGACCGCGTCCTTGCGACGGTAGATGTCCAGCAGATGCGAGCGCCTGCCCGTGTTTCGGTAGGGGACGTTGTGCTCCACGTGAACGCGGCGCCAGCTCTGCATGACCCATGGCAGCACGCCATACCCCACCTGCGAGAGGCGATTCGCAGCCTTGTCCACGCCGTTTCGAACCAACGGCATGATCGAGTCACGGGGGCGGGCCATGTCCCAATTATAGGGGATGAAGCTGTCTACGAAAAGAAGCCGAGCTTCTTGAGCGCGCTGCCGTAAATGAACCGGATCATTCCATCGATTTCCTGGAAGGTTTCCGGAGTATGTGGGTACCAATGGCGCTCTTTCTTCGCGCCCCAGCGGTCGATCAGGATCGGCTGCTGATGAGTGTATCCCCGAAGGCCGCCGAGGCCGTTGACCTGGCCTACGCCGCTGTCCTTCATACCCCCAAAGGGCGCCTCTGGTGCTCCGTACGCCATGGACGCGTCGTTGATGACGACGGAACCCGTCTCGAGACGCTTGGCGATCTCGATGCCCTTTCGGATGTCCTTCGTCCAGACGCTTCCGCTCAATCCGTAGTCGGAGTCGTTCGCCATGCGGATGGCTTCCTCTTCGTCTGCAACGCGCATCACGGAAACGATCGGTCCAAACGTCTCCTCTCGCATCAGCTCCATACTGTGATCCAAGTTGCGCACGAAAGTTGGTTTGTAGAAGACCCCGTCACGGGTGTCCGCTTCGCCCCCGACTACGATGTCCGCGCCCTTCGCCCGCGCGTCCTCGACGTGTCGTTCGATGATCGGTAGCTGCCGATCCCAGAAGACCGAACCTATGTCCGCCTCGGCGTCCGAGCCGTATCGGAGCTCGCCGACGATCTGCTTCACGCGTTCCTCGAACTCGTCAGCCACGCTTTCGACGACGTAGACCCGCTCCACACCCATGCAGACGTGCCCCGAATTCAACATCGAGTTGAACACCGCGCCGCCGGCAGCGCGTTCGAGGTCGGCGTCCTCGCAGACGATCATCGCGTCTTTTCCGCCCAATTCGAGCGTACAGGGGATGAGTTGCTCCGCGCAGGCGGCCGCGATTTTCTTTCCGGTTCGTACACTGCCCGTGAACGAAATCTTCTGGACGCCGCCGTTGACCAGGGCGGCTCCTGTTTCGCCGTCACCGTGAACCGTCTGCACGACGCCTTCGGGGACACCTGCTTCTCTCAAGAGCTGGACCGCCCAGTCGCCGGAGTAGGGCGCCACTTCGGACGGCTTCAAGATTACGGCGTTGCCCGCCAAGACCGCCTGCACCGTCGGATTGATCGCGAGCGAGAACGGTCCGTTCCAAGGCGTGATGATTCCCACCACCCCTAGCGGGCGATAGTGCATCATTAGCTTCTTGTAGGGGCGGAGGTACCCATGGAGCTTCCGCTTCTCGTCGGACAGCTCTTTGACGGCCCGACCGCACCAGAAATTGATGTAGTCGCAAGCCGGCAGGAGCTCCATGATCAGCGACTCGAGCTTCGTCTTGCCGGTCTCGCCGACGATCGTTTGCGAAACCTGCTCGCGCTTTTCGACGAGGATGTCGATCGCGCCTCGCACGATGCGTGCACGCTCGGCGACCGGGACCCGCGCCCAGTCCTTCTGAGCGTCCCGAGCCTTGGCGATCGCTCCCTCGACGTCGGCCTGGCCGTTGACGACGATCTCGCCGACGGACTCACGTGTGGCGGGGCTTCGAATCCCGAGCCGGCGGCGCCCCTCGGAGGTTGGGGAAAGTGGTTCGACGATAGCCATCGACATGCTCCTGAGTCAGCGGCCTGCCGGCCTAGAGTGAAACACGTTCTACTTTCTGGGCAGCCAAATGCAAGCAGAGGCGACTCTGTGGCATAGATGTAAAAATACACTAATATTTAAACCATGCGCGTATCGATTGGGATGGCCTTGCTCTGCATGGCCGTGGCTGGTTGCGGCGAGGCGTCGCAGAGCGGGGCTCCTCGTATCGGGACAGGCGGAACTGGCGGGACGGCGGGCGCCGATGGTGGATTCAACCCTGACTGCGACTGCTCTTTCGGCGAGGAATGCTCCGACGACGGCCTCTGCGTATCGATTTGTGGCGAGAAGGCAGCATGTGTTTTCGGCGGTACCGCTCAGTGCTGCGGTGCTGGAACCGTCTGCGACAACGGAAGCTGCGTAACGGATTGCGGAACGAGGATCGAGTGCGACGGAGTGTGCTGCGAAGGCACCGAGATGTGTTTCGGCAGCGCCTGCGTCGCAGAGTGCGAGGACCCGTCACGGCTCTGTGGCGATGAGGACGAGCTCTGCTGCGCCAGCGGCGAAGGCTGCATCGGTGGAGCGTGCGTTCCGCTGCTCAATGACTGTGAACTGGGCGAAGACTGCGAGATCGACGAGCTCTGTGAGCCGAGCCTCGGTGTGTGCATTCCGCGAGACTCCGTCGAGGTCTGCGAGTTTCGGCCGCCGGTGGGCGACTTCTCTCCGACTATTGGCTGCCGATGGACGCCTCCCGAAGCGGCGCCGGGAGCGAGCGCCGAGGAAATCGAAATCGCCGGCATGGGCGAGGTAGTGATGACACCCTCGGTCGCGAACCTCACCGACGACAATGGTGACGGCGCGACGGACCTACTCGACATTCCCGACATTGTCTTCGTGAGCTTCAACCGGGCAGCGAACGGTTGCTGCACTTCTCGAGGCGTGCTCCGTATCGTTTCGGGTGGCTGCAACGCGGACGGGACGATGAACACTCACGCGACGCTCAAGGGCCTCGACTCGGGTGATTGGATCGGAAACTCCACGGGTATCGCGCTCGGCAATTTGCACCCCGACAACCTGACCGAAGAGCGGGTGCCGGAGATCATCGCCACCTTCAAAAGCGGGGGTACGATCGCCTGGACCCGATCCGCAGACGACGGCTCGGTCTGGGAAGTGCTCTGGCAGAACGATGACTTGCCGAACAATCAGCACACCAGGGGCGGTGCTCAGCCCTCGATCGCAGACTTGAACGCCGATGGAAGACCGGAAATCATAATCGGCAATGTCGTCCTCGACGGCCTGACGGGGAAAGGGCCGAATGACGTCGACCTGCCCGTCGAGGCGCTGGCATGGGACGGTCGAGACCTCGAGGCCACGATCCCGCAATCCAATCTGGGGATTGGAAACAATGCGTTTCTCGGACCGGTATCCACTGTCGCGGATCTCGACCGAGACGGCCTACAGGAAGTGATCGCCGGCAATACCGTCTACAACTACGACGGTAGCGAACGCTGGACCCACGAATACACGACCAGCAATTCGAGCTGCGGCGGTTCGCTCGATTGCGACGGCTACAACGCCGTGGGCAATTTCGATGGCGACGACGACGGAGAGATTGTGATCATCCGACTCGGCGAGCTCTTCATTCTCGACCATGACGGTTCTCCGGTTGCAGGGATTCCGCTTCCGATTCGCATTCCGGGTGCGCCCGCAGACGTAGAAGCACCGAGCTACTTGCCCGAAGCGTATGTGCCTTCTGAGCCTCTCTACGACGAAGACGGCGACCTGCTTCCGCCCGAACGCATCCTCTGCGGCGGCGCGCTCAATCTCCCGGCCTACAACTCGGCCGGCAGCCCGATCATGAGTGAAGGATCTCAGGTCGTGGTCCGCACCGCCGGTGCCAACGAGAGTGGACCCCCGACCGTCGCCGATTTCGATGGCGATGGCTTCGCCGAAGTTGGAACGGCGAGCTCGACCGCCTACGTGGTGTTCGATTTCCAATGCACCGGGGACCCCCTCCCGCCGGAATGCGAGCGGGAATGGGTGCGCTGGATGGTCCAAAACGACGACTGCTCTAGCCGGGCGACAGGCTCCAGTGTTTTCGATTTCGAGGGAGATGGCTCGGCCGAGGTCGTCTACGCGGATGAGACCACGTTCCGGATCTTCAGCGGCACCGATGGCGAGATCCTGTACGAGGACTCGACACACTCGAGCAACACCCGCGTGGAGATGCCGATCGTGGTGGATGTGGACAACGACGGGAAGTCCGAAGTGATCATGCCGGAGCCGAATACGAACCCAGGTCTCGGTGGTATCGAGATTTGGGAAGATTCGGACAACAACTGGGTTCGCACGCGGCGCATTTGGAACCAGCACGGATACAGCGTGACCAATGTCACCGAAGACGGTCAGATCCCGCGTGTGCCAAAAACCAACTGGACCCGCTCCCGCCTCAACAACTTCAGGCAGAACGTTCAGCCCGGTGGGCTCTTCGACGCGCCCGACTTCGTGGTGCGCGAGATCAGCAGGCTCGATTGTGACAGCGATCAGTTCCTCTTGTCCGTCGTGGTGGGCAACGACGGGTCGCTCAGCGTTCCGCCTGGCATTCTCACTCATGTCGTGGTGACCGCCGATGATCAGCGCGTGTTCGACCTCGGCGCGCGTCCCACCTCCGACTGGCTGCTTCCCGGACAGTCTGAAGAGCTCGAGGTCGTGTTCGAGGTTCCCGACGGGCTGGCGCTTGGCGACATCATCGTTTCGGCGACCGTGGATGACGACGGAATGGGCGGGCAACAGTACAACGAGTGTGACGACGCCAACAACGCTGCCACCTCGAACCCGATCGGCTGCCCCTCCGTCCAGTAGCTCGAAACCCGCCGTTTTTGAGGGTCCCGGTCGTGGGCATTGCCGAAACCCGAGCGAAAGGCGTATACGTGGGGGTCCGGTGCTTCGGACGTCCACGATACCGCCGGCCAGCCGGCTACTGATCCGCCAGGGAGGTGATTCCGACCTGCACGGCATCGTGCGGGTTTGCGAAGCGAACGCGGAGTACTGGGACGGTAGCCTGCCGAGCGAGGTTCGTCTCAGTGAGTTCTTCGAGCGAGCGCTCGGTGTGCAGGACGAGGTTTTCCAGTTCTGGATCGCCGAAGACGGCCATGGCTCGATGGTCGGTTGGGAGATGCTCTCCCCAGCAGGCGCAGATCCGGCGATTGCGCGGTGTCAGATCCAACGGGTGCTATTGTTCATTTATTTCAAGCTATAGAAAGAGAATAAGAATCGATTAAACCATCAATCATAAAGACGTGATAAAGCATCGCGCCTCAACTCTGCATTATAGCCATTCATTGTAATCAGCACTGAAATCAGGCTTCAACACAATAAGACTGCTCAGAGTTGCTGCTGTCCCACTTGCGCGGGTATGACACGATTATTATTCTGGAATTTCATG